>JAGCAN010000256.1 GCA_017652685.1 Oscillospiraceae bacterium | reverse complement strand
CTGTCTGAAGGATGGACGCCATTTCTGGATTCTCCGATTTCTATTTTCTATGTAGTTTCACCGCAGTACCGCGGCGATTGTTTACGCCAGATCGTCAAAGCTGTCGGCAGTTGTGATCGGCTGGACCTTTGTGCAGAAGGGTGCAAAGGCTTCGGAAATCGCGTCATAATCAAATCCGATGGCTTCACAGGTTTCCGTATTCACCGTAGCGGTGCCGTTGTCGAACGTCATCACAGGCACTTCGGCAGGATTTTTGCCGTTCATCAGGATGTCTGCCACCATATTGCCGGTTTCCACACCAAGGTTGGCATAGTCTACTCCGTAACCGAGGAATGCTCCGTTGAGGGCAAAACTGTCTGCTCCGGTGTAATGGGGGATACCTGCCTCTGCAAAGGTCTCATAAATCGCAAGTTCGGCAGTCATGATCGTGTTGTCAGTCGGGGTGAAGACGGCATCGACCTTGTCGCTCACGAGTGCTTCGGCAGCAAGCATTACTTCATCCACTGTGGTTCCGGTACGCTCGACATATTTGACGCCTTTTTCTTCGAGATAGGCTTTAGCAGCTGCGATTGCAGCAGTGGAGGCATCTTCACTGACGTTGTACAGCAGCCCGACGAGATCAGCGTCAGGATCGGCAGCAAAGATCAGGTTCATGACAGCGTTGGTGTCAAGATAGTCGGAGGTTCCCGTCAGGTTTGCACCCGGAGCTTCGAGAGACTCCACAATTCCCGCGCCCACCGGGTCAGAGACTGCGGCAAATACTACCGGGATCTGGTTGTCTTCCGTTGCAGCCTGCATTCCCATGGCTACCGGAGTTGCAATGGCAACCATCAGGTCGACATCGTCTGCAATGAAGTTTGCAATGATCTGGTTCATCACGTTTGCATCCGTGTTGCAGTTATCTTCCTGAATTTCAAAGATAACGCCTTTTTCTGCGCTGATGCTGTCAAGCTGGCTGCGGATGTTGGCAATAATCTGGTTGAGAGAGGCATCATCGACAAAATTGCAGATGCCCACCTTGTAGGATGCACCCTCGGCGAAAGCCGTGCCGAATGCGGCAAGGGAGAAGACAAGGGTCAGAGTGAGAAGTACGGAGAGCAGCTTTTTCATGATTTTTGTTTCCTTTCTAATAATGATTTTGTTTTCGCTTTTTGAGGTTAAGGACGGAAAGAAAAGCAAAAATCCCGTCCCCGCAACAAGAATTGCTGGGACGGGAATGAAATACAATCCCGTGGTGCCACCCGGCTTGATGTGAAAACCACACCCACTTTACACGTACTATCATACGCTGAATGTTGTTAACGGGGATTCCCGCCCCGGCGCACATACTCGGGTTAAAACCCTTTCCGGTTGCCCTCGGAAGCCCATTCGGCCTTATGCTTTCCGCTGCCCTCTCACCGTCGGCAGCTCGCTGCAGAAAAGTCGCTTAAAGCTTACTTCCTCTTCCTCATCGGTTTGGACGCATTTTAGCACGCTAAATCGCAGCTGTCAATTCTGATTTTACTGCCGTCTCGAATTTTGTGATTTTTACACGAGAATCCCTGAGGAATTTGGCTGTTTTTCGTCAGATTATCCTGCAGAGGTCTATTTGCCCGTAGAGCCGAAACCGCCTTCTCCGCGTTCGGTGTCCGGAAGCTCCTCTGCAAAGTCAAATTCCGCTTCCAGAAAGGGGAGGATCACAAGCTGTGCGATACGCTCTCCGTGGACGACGGTCCTTTCCGTCTCTGAGTCGTTGTGGAGCGCGACAATGTATTCTCCGCGGTAGTCGCTGTCACATACGCCCACGCAGTTTGCCGGTCTGAGCCCTTCTTTGAGGGATAATCCGCTTCTGGCGAAAACAGCACCGAACCATCCTTCCGGAATTGCGGCGGAAAGGCCTGTGCCGACTTTTACCGTTTCTCCCGGCCGGATTACAACATCTTTTTCCAGACAGGCGTAAAGGTCATATCCGGCGGCGTACGCCGATCCGCGTGTCGGCATAATGGCGTTTTCCCGCAGCTTTTTCAGCAGAATTTTCATCTCATATTACCGGCTTTCCACTATTTTAACCATTCAGTTCAGTATTTTCGCCTCATTTTAGCTCGCGACGGTGCATTAAAATCGAGGTGCTGTGTTATCTTCGCGAGCAGCTGGCATGCATTGATATCGAAGTGACCGAACAGTTGCAGTCTTTTCCGTATTATACATGGGGAAATGCGTTCTTGCAAGAAAAGAATAGTTGTAAAGAATCGTTCAATTTGTTATAATACTATGAATAATTATTTCAGCAATCTTTTTTTGAGAGGTTATAGCTGTGAATAAGAATCTTCGGGCCCTGGTCGATATCAATGCCGGCATCTATCTGATCACGATGAGCTGCTTTGTGGCAGCCACGTTTGTGATCGGGTATTTTGTCCTTGCCGGGACGAGGGCAGGCCATCTGCTTGAGATCCTTTCCGGGGTGGAAGCAGTCGCCGTGATGGTGCTGCTGGTGGTCTATTCCGTTACAACCAGAAAACGCCAGACGCAGCTGGAGTCCTATCTGGAAACCGTGATGTATGACTCCGAGAATGCCAGAAGCAGGACGCTGATGAATTTTCCGCTTCCGATAGCGGTATTTCAGCTCGATGACACGCGCATTGTCTGGGCAAATGAAGAGTTTTTCCGGATCTGCGGTACAAAGGGAACGCGTTACGATGCCCGTATGGCTGATTTCCTGCCGGACTTTAACGGCAAATGG
>JAGCAN010000255.1 GCA_017652685.1 Oscillospiraceae bacterium | reverse complement strand
GCTGAACCGTGGCATCTCAGGGCGCTATACGCCCTTCGAGCGTACCTACTCGATGCTCACCATCGGTGCTGTGTTTTTTACAGTCATGGCTCTGATCTCCGTCCGCGGAGAGTTGTCAGCTTTCCTGCAGCCCTTTGAGGAGCAAAGCTATCTGCTTTCAGTTCTCTATCTCGCAGTTTGCTGTTCAGTCGTCAGTTACTTTATCTCAAGCTATGTGATCACCAGACTGACTGTGACGCGGGCAACCGTGTTCGCCAACCTTACCACGGCAGTTTCGGTTTTCGCCGGTGCCGTCTTTCTGCACGAACCCTTCTCTGTTGCGGGGCTGTTGTGTTGTGTGCTGATTCTGTTAGGCATTTACGGCGTCCAGCGAACGGCTGCAAAGAACATATAAGTAACAAAAAACGCTGCCTCTGGCCGCGTTTTATTATATTCTTCTGTATTGATTACGAAGCACCCTTCGGCACCGCGGTAGTTCCGTAATCAAAAATCTGCACGGGCAGAACAACGCTCCTCGGCGGCAGCGATGGGTCCTCCATCCGTTCCAGCAGCAGCTTTACGCCAATTTCCGCAATGCTCCTGTCGGTATAAATGCTGGTCAGAGCAGGCCTGGAAGGGTTCTCTGCCCGCAGGTTATCAAAGCTGATGATGGAGATATCTCCGGGTATGGAAATACCCTTTTCATACAGCGCGGTCATAACCGCATATGAAACCTCATCACGGAAGGACACAATCGCCGTATAATCCATCGGGAAGAGAAGCGGGGCAATATTGTCTTGTGCAAGTGCCTCTTCCACCTGTTCGCCAGGTATAGCCCGCACATTTTCTCCTGGGATTCCGTTTTCACGGATTGCCTGCAGAAAGCCATTGAAGCGGTCCATCTGCGAGCTGCTTTTTTCAATGCCGGATAGGAAAAGAAACCGCCTGTGCCCCAGCTCTGCCAGATGCCGCCCTGCCAGATACCCGCCCTGCAGGTCATCGCACCGTACGGTGTCGGCGTCCACATCGTTCACGCGCCTGTCGAGAAGCACGAAAGGCATGTTGTTTCCGGTCATATATTCAATATAATGCCGCTGGCCGAAATTCGGGAAGTAAAGGATTCCGTCCACCCCGAGTGAAATTGCCGTATGGATCAGCTCTTCAGCAAGGGAATCGTCCAGCTGCATGCACAGGATCATCAGGTTATAGTCCACTTTCCGCAGCTCCCGGTCCATCTGGTTGAGGAGATCGCAGAAGTGCTGGTTGTGCAGGTCATTGACGATAACAGCCACGATATGGCTCCTGCCCGACCGCAGTGACGAAGCCATGGAGTTTCGGATGTACCCCATGCTTTTTGCTGTGTCCTGAATCAGCACACGGGTGGATTCTGGTAGATGAGGGTCATTGCGCAGCGCGCGCGACACCGTGTTTACGGTATAACCGCACTCCAGTGAGATATCTTTTAGGGTAATTCGTCCGGCTTTCATTTTCACTTCCTGAAATGGTAAATTGTTGTTATAAACAACATTCGGTTCGGAATTTTTACTTTATTATAGCGCAAACCCGGGAAAAAGCAACACATAAACGGGGAAAATTTTATGCATTGTGCGAAAAAATCATAAAAAATCCCAGAAAAAAAGCTTGACATTTTGATGGATTAACGATAACATACAATCAAGCCCGAAAGGGATAACGTTATTTTTTTAAGGAGGATACACCAATGAAGAAAATCCTGGCAATTCTGCTGGCAGTAGCCATGTTCGCATCGCTCGGCATTACTGCTTTTGCGGAAGAGGAACCGATCCACCTCACATTGTGGACGTTCCAGGAACTCCATACGCAGCTCTATAAAGAGATGCTGGAGAAGTGGAATGCCAATCCCGACAATCCAAAGCTCGATATCGACATGCAGGTTTACCCGTATGAAGATATGCACAATAAGCTGACGATTGCCCTCCAGTCTGGTGAAGGTGCTCCCGACATTGTTGATATCGAAATCAACATGTTCGCAAACTACCTCAAGGGAGACATCCAGCTGGCTGACCTCAACGACATCGTAGAGCCGATGGAAGACCACCTTGTAATGAGCCGTTTCAACAACTACGCGAAGGACGGCAAGTTCTACGGCATTGACCACCACATCGGTGCTTGCATTGTGTGGTACAATACCGAGATTCTGGAAGAAGCCGGCGTTGACTACAGAGACATCAAGACCTGGGATGATTATCATGAAGCAGGCAAGGTTGTCCTCGAGAAGACCGGCAAGCCCATGTGCACATGGGAATCCAAAGACTGCTGGAGCATCTATCCGCTCGTGAACCAGCACGGTGGTGACTGGCTCACTCCGGACAATGAAGTCCGTATGGATGAGCAGGTCGTCATCGACACCCTGGCCTTCATGAAGAGCATGCTGGATGACGGCACAGCTGTTGCCTGCCCGGGCGGCAACCACCACGCAGAAGAGTACTATGGCTGGATGAATGCTGGTAACTGCGCCTCCGTTTCCATGCCGTTCTGGTATCTCAACAGATTTACCGACTACATGCCCGATCTGTCCGGCAAGATGAAGGTTGCTCCGATGCCTCTGTGGTCCGACGGCGGTCACAAGTCTGCTCAGATGGGCGGCACGGGCACTGCAGTTGTTAAGACCAGCCCGAATGTTGATATTGCCAAGGAGTGGCTCGCCTATGCAACCCTGAGCTTCGAAGGCTGTGTTGACACATGGCTGATCCTCGGCTTCGATCCGATCATGACTGACGTTTATGGCTCTGAGGAGATGAAGGCGCCTAACAAGTTCTTTGACTATTATGACGACACCATCTTCGATATGCTTAAGACGATTCTTGACGACATTCCTGACACCTGCCTGACCGAGTACTTCCCGGCAGCATCAGATATTGTCCGCAACCAGATGGCCTATGATCTCGTCATCGGCGGCAAGGATCCCGAAGCCATAGCAAAAGACTGTGCAGAAGAGCTCCGCAGCATGATCTTCTGATTCATCGTTTTTTCTCCTGTTATACAGTTTACCCCTCGTATAAGCCGGGGCGGAGCTATCCGCTCCGGCTGTTCTGACAATTGGTGTTTGGAGGCAAGCCTATGCAAGCATTTTCCGCATCAGAGAAGACGACTCTTCGGAAAAGGAACTTCCTGACCGATCCCAAAGTCGTGCCTTATGTGTTCATCGCTCCGTTTCTGATCTTTTTCCTTGTCATTTACCTTTACCCGTTCATCAGCACCATCCTCATGAGCTTTCAGAGGATTGACGGGCCGAACAGTGTCGAATTCATCGGCACAGCCAACTACCAGCGCCTGTTCAACAGAAACTTCAAGCAGGCTCTGGGCACAACCTTCCGCTATGCGTTCTGGGAGGTGGTGGTTCTCACCATCGTTCCGCTCATCTTTGCGGTCATCCTGAATTCCGGCAGAGTGAAGTTCCCGGCCTTCTTCAAGTCCCTGTTTTTCATCCCTGCACTCACGTCGACGATCGTTGTCGGTATTGTTTTCCGTCTCGCATTCGGAACTCTGGCGACGGCACCGGCCAACCGGGTGCTGGCGCTCTTCGGACAGCCTCCAAAAGACTGGCTGATGTTTGCCGACACAGGTAACTTTGTCCTGATTC
>JAGCAN010000254.1 GCA_017652685.1 Oscillospiraceae bacterium | reverse complement strand
CTGCCCAGAATGTCTGCCTTGCCAATGCATCCTTCCTGCGTGATATGATGGAATACAAAAATGTTCCTGTCTATCTCGAATCCACTATCACAGAAATCGGTGACGGCTATGTCATTGTCCGTCACAAGGACGGCTCAACCGAGAAGGTCGAGTGTGACGATGTTGTCAACGGCATCGGCTTTGTGCCTACTCCGATTGGGGAGAAGAAGCGCAACGTTCACCGTGTCGGTGACTGCGTTGCTATCGGAAACCTGCGTACGGCCATTTGGCGTGCCTGGGATGTCTGCATGAAGATCTGATTTTTCCTCAAGATTGGTGAGGTGTATCTCGCCGGCAGCTCATTTATGAACTGCCGGCGTTTTTGTACAAACTGTACAAAATTGGGACATATTACTTGTGCAATACTAACAATTGCGAAATGCTCTCTTTTCCTGTATAATACTCGTGTATTAATGTGCATGTACGGCTCTCCATACTCTTAGCTGTACATAGCATAAAAAAAGGAGGAATAATAGTATCCCCGCAGCTCGGGGTGTGGCAGTGTGGAGACCTGTCATAATACAGTCGGCAAAGCCGTCTGTGAGGCTGCATCTGGCGGAGGCCATGCAGTCGGAGCTGAGAAAGTATGGCAACTGTTCAACTCAAAAACGTCAAAAAAGTGTATCCGTTCGTAAGCGGAGAGGAAAAGAAAAAGAACAAAAAGAAAGCTGATGAGCCGGAAAAGAAAAAGGTTAATCTGCAGATTACAGCTGAAGGCGTTGTAGCCGTTCAGGCCTTTAACCTTGACATTGCAGACAAAGAATTTATCGTTCTTGTCGGCCCTTCAGGATGCGGAAAATCTACAACCCTGCGTATGGTAGCAGGCCTTGAAGAAATCTCCGATGGTGAACTCTATATCGACGGCAAACTCATGAATGATGTTGCCCCGAAAGACAGAGATATCGCCATGGTCTTCCAGAACTACGCTCTCTATCCGCATATGACGGTTTATGAAAACATGGCATTCTCCCTCAAGCTCCGCAAGGAGAAGAAGGAAGTCATCGATAAAAAAGTCCGCGAAGCGGCAGAGATTCTGGATATCACCCAGTATCTCGACCGTAAGCCGAAGGCTTTGTCCGGTGGTCAGAGACAGCGTGTCGCTATCGGCCGCGCCATTGTTCGTGACCCGAAGGTCTTCCTCATGGACGAACCGCTCTCCAATCTCGACGCCAAGCTCCGTAACCAGATGCGTGCTGAGATTATCAAGCTCCGTGAGCGCATCAACACCACGTTCATCTATGTTACCCATGACCAGACGGAAGCTATGACCCTGGGCGACAGAATCGTCATCATGCGTGACGGCTATATCCAGCAGATCGGCACTCCTCAGGACGTGTTCAATCATCCCGCAAACCTCTTCGTCGCTGGCTTCATCGGCATGCCTGTCATGAACATGTTTGACGGCCGTCTGACCCGCGAAGGCGACAAGTTCTTTGCAGAACTCGGTGGCGTAAAGGTTGAGCTCAGCAAGGATAAGGAAGAGCGCCTCCTCAAGAACAACGTCCAGTCTCAGGATGTGATCCTCGGCATTCGTCCGGAGCACACCGAGCTTGCTGATCAAGGCGTTCCCGCAAAGATCGACGTTTCTGAAATGATGGGCTCCTCTGTGCATCTGCATGTTTCTGCAGAAGGCAAAGATGTCATCATCATCGTCCCGACTACCGAGATGCTCACGGATGCATTCAAGATGGGCCAGCAGGTTCACTTCACCTTCAACGGTGCCGTTGCTCACGTCTTCTCCAAGGAAACAGAAAAGAATCTCGAGTTCTGATAATCTGTCAAAACGTAATAAAACCGCAGGGCTGCCAACCGGCAGCCCTGTTTTACATGTCTATTATTGTTCTCCCCGCAGCATTCAGCACAGTTGTATTCTTGTACTGAACTTCTCGTGAGAATGAATGCACAGAATAATTCTTATGTACATGCCCATGGATCAGATATTTCGGCTGATATTTGTCCAGCAGGGGCAGAAATGCTTCAAACCCTTTATGGGCGATGTCTTCCGCATCCCCATATCCCGCGGGAGGGGAGTGTGTCAGCACAATATCCACGCCACCCGCACGGTACAGCTTCCATTTCAGCTTCAGGATACGCCGTTCCATCTGCCGCTCGCTGTACTGGTACGGCCCTCCGTTGTATCTTCTCGCCCCTCCGAGTCCGAGAATGCGAATTCCGTTTACAGTGACAATCTTGTCTTCAATGCATTCACATCCCTCGGGAGGATGCTTTTCATAGATTCCGTCATGGTTGCCATGGATATACAGCAGAGGCCGGTTTGCCATGGTAACCAGAAACGAGAGGTAATCCGGCTTAAGGTCTCCGGCCGAAAGAATCAGATCGATCCCTGCCAACCTGCCCGGCCGGTAATGATCCCACAGATAGGCGCTTTCCTCATCAGCAACAGTCAGAATCTTCAAAGCTGCTCATTCTCCTTCTCCGGAGTGATTTGCTCCCGGTGCAGCCCGATCAGGCGAACAGTGTCTCTCGCCTCAGGGATCAGTTCTTCGTAGGCTGGGATGCGGCCTTCTACATTGCTGCAGAGCCAGTCCATATCCATCAGGGCAGCGGAGGAAAAATCTTCAGTTCCATCGTTACGAAGCACGCCGTTCTGATCTGTAATTTTCGTGTGGAAAGGCCGTACAAACGCGGAAGCAATTCCGTCCTGCAGCATCCTGGCAAGGCTTTCCACACCCGGTGGTAGCAGGTCGCTGAACTGAATGCTCACAACTCCGCTGCTCAGCCCCCACCAGTAATTTACCGATCTGTCTCCGTTCAGTGTCGCCCAGCTTCCGTTCAGGATGCTTTTTACCACCTGCTCGTAGAAATGTCCCCAGTCCCAGCAGGGGACGGCAAGTGG
>JAGCAN010000253.1 GCA_017652685.1 Oscillospiraceae bacterium | reverse complement strand
TGCTTACACTAGGAATTGATCTTGGTACCTCAGCTGTCAAGCTCCTTCTGATGGATGAAAGAGGGAAAATCCTGAATGTGGTTTCACGGGAATATCCTCTGATTTTTCCGCAACCAGGTTGGTCGGAGCAGGATCCGGATGCATGGATCCGTGAGACTATGACAGGAATTACCCAGCTGACGGAAGGATATGACAAAACTCAGATTTCCGGTATTGGTGCAGGCGGGCAGATGCACGGGCTCGTTGTACTGGATGAGAATGACAAAGTGATTCGTCCTGCAATTCTATGGAATGACGGCAGAACATTTGCGGAGGTCGACTATCTCAATCAGCAGATTGGGAAGGACAAGCTTTCAGAATACACAGCCAATATTGCATTCGCAGGGTTTACTGCTCCGAAGCTTCTCTGGATGAGAAATCAGGAGCCGGAAAACTTTGCAAAGATTCGCAAAATCATGTTACCGAAAGATTATGTTAACTATAGACTTTCCGGTGTACATTGTACTGACTATTCGGATGCATCCGGAATGCTTCTGCTGGACGTAAAGAACAAGTGCTGGTCGAAAGAAATGCTGGAGATCTGTGGCCTTTCCGAGGATCAGATGCCGAAGTTGTTTGAGAGCTTTGAACCGGTTGGAAAGATCCTGCCTGAAGTTGCAGCAAAACTTGGCTTACCGGATTCTGTGATAATTGCAGCCGGTGCCGGAGACAATGCGGCCGCTGCCGTCGGAACGGGGACAGTTGGTGAAGGTGCCTGTAATATTTCTGTCGGTACTTCCGGAACGATTTTCATCTCCAGTGAGAAATTCGGTGTAGATGATAACAATGCTCTGCATTCTTTTGCACATGCAGATGGAAATTACCATTTGATGGGTGTTGTGCTCTCAGCTGCTTCCTGCAACAAGTGGTGGATGGAAGAAATCCTGAGAACGAGTGATTTCTCAGCAGAGCAGAAAGAAATCAACCCGGAAAACCTCGGCAGAAATCATGTTTACTATCTCCCGTACCTGATGGGAGAACGCTCTCCAATAAACGATACCAATGCAAGGGGGACGTTTATCGGGATGACGATGGACAATACCCGTGCCGATCTTACCCAGGCGGTTCTGGAAGGTGTTGCTTTTGCCATTCGTGATTCGCTTGAAGTCGCGAAGGCTATAGGGATTGACATCAAAAAGAGCAGAATCTGCGGCGGCGGAGCAAAGAGCCCTCTCTGGAGAACAATCTTTGCGAATGTCTGCAACATCGAGATCGAATCCATTGCCGCGGAAGAAGGCCCAGGCTATGGTGGCGCGATGCTGGCAATGGTTGCCTGCGGAGAATATCCGGATGTAAAGACGATTGCGGAAAAGTTTGTCCAGGTGACCAAAGTGGAAAAGCCAGATCCAGAACTTGCCGCCAGATATGAAGACCGTTATCAGCGCTTCCGGGAGATCTATCCTTCCGTTAAAGCACTTTTCCCGAAGCTCAACGGATAAATAAGAGGAGAAAGGAAATCATATGAAAATACTCTCAGTCTATGATAAAGAATTCGAGCGCTACGGCCATGTTATTTCTGGTTACGATGTTTCCGAGCTGCTGGAGACGCTGGATCGGATTTCTCCGCTGCCGGAGGGAACGGAGTATGTACCCGGAAATCTTGTGCTGGAGGCTCTTCCGATTGCAAAACAGCTTGCTGATAATGAGTATGGCGGGATGCCGATTCAGATTGGCTGGTGCAACGGGCATAACACCAGAATGAACTGTCTGGAGTATCACCGTGACAGCGAAGTGAATCTCGGCACGAAGGACTTTATCCTTCTCCTTGCCAAGATTGACGATCTGGAAGGTGGAAAGCTGGATGCAGCGAAAGTCAAAGCCTTCTGCTGCCCGGCTGGTGTACCGGTTGAAGTATTCGGTACAACACTCCATTATGCTCCCTGCAATGCGGCAAAAGGCGAGGGCTTTAAGGTTCTGGTTGTACTTCCGAAAGGCACAAATGGCCCAAAACCGGAAATTACCCCGCTCAATGATGAAGACAAGCTGCTCTGGGCCTGCAACAAGTGGTTGCTTGCCCATCGTGACAGCAAAGAAGCTGCAGCAGGTGCTGTGGTCGCTATAGAAGGCGAAAACATCGATATTGCCCCCGATCTGAAGTAATTATAATATTTTTTATAACGAGAGGAGAAAAATTATGCAGAATGTTCCTGAAGTAAAACTTGGTATTGTTGCCGTATCCCGTGACTGTTTCCCGATTGGACTCTCTATCGCTCGCAGAGAAGCAATTGTTAAGGCTTATGGCAAAGGTGTCTATGAGTGCAAAGTCACCGTCGAGAATGAAAAGGATATGCTGAATGCCGTTGCAGATGTGAAAGCTGCCGGCTGCAATGCCCTTGTAGTATTTCTCGGTAATTTTGGCCCGGAGACGCCCGAAACGCTTATTGCGAAAGAATTTGATGGTCCGGTGATGTTTATTGCTGCAGCAGAGGGTGACGGAGACCTGATCAATGGGCGTGGTGATGCTTATTGCGGTATGCTTAACTGTTCCTATAACCTTGGCATGCGCCATCTGAAGGGCTATATCCCATCCTACCCTGTGCTCACGGCAGAAGAAGCCGCTGTTGAAATGAAAAAGTTCCTTCCGATTGCACGCGCAGTGATCGGCATAAAGAATCTGAAGATCATCACCTTTGGTCCTCGTCCGCAGGACTTCTTTGCCTGCAACGCACCGATCAAGGGTCTGTATGAGCTTGGTATCGAGATTGAAGAGAATTCCGAGCTTGATCTTTTTGTCTCCTACAAAGCCCATGCCGGCGATGAAAGAATCCCTGCTGTCTGTGAAGACATGAAGAATGAGATGGGCGAGGGCAGATATTATCCCGATATGCTGGAGCGTATGGCGCAGTTCGAGCTTACCCTGCTTGACTGGGCAGAGGAGCATAAGGGTGCACGTAAATATGTTGCCTTTGCAGATAAGTGCTGGCCGGCATTCCCGGAGCAGTTCGGATTTGAGCCTTGCTATGTCAACTCCCGCCTGGCTTCACGCGGTATTCCGGTATCCTGCGAAGTGGATATCTACGGTGCCCTGAGCGAGTATATCGGTTCCTGCATCTCCGAAGATGCAGTCACGCTGCTGGATATCAACAATTCGGTTCCCGCCAGCCTGTTCGAGAAAGAGATCAAAGGCAAGTTCGATTATAAACTCACCGATACTTTCATGGGCTTCCACTGCGGCAATACGCCGTCCTGCAAGATGTGTGCAGACCGTGCTGTGAAATATCAGCTCATTCAGCACCGTTTGCTGGAGCCGGAAGGAAGTGAGCCTGACTTTACGCGTGGTACACTGGAAGGAGATATTGCACCTTCTGACATTACTTTCTATCGTCTCCAGTGCGACAGCGAAGGCACGGTCCGTGCTTATATCGCGGAAGGCGAGGTTCTCCCGGTCGCAACATGCAGCTTTGGTGGCATAGGGGTCTTTGCCATCAAGGAGATGGGCCGCTTCTATCGTCACGTGCTGGTTCAGAAGCGCTATCCGCACCATGGTGCTGTGGCTTTCGGCCATTACGGTGCAGCACTCTTTGAGCTGTTCAAATATCTCGGCGTAGCGGACATTGCATATAACCAGCCAGCCTGCCTGCCATACCCCACGGAAAATCCGTTCATTAAGTAAAACATCTGAGGTTTTTCCTTTCCTAAAGATCAGACGCCGGTTTGTTTCTTAAAACATCCGGCGTCTGATTGACTCATGTCTCTGAATCTGATACAATAATTATTCAGTGTGCGGTACAGTTGAATTGATATCAAGCGGAAAACCAACAGGAGGAAACAATCTATGCAGGAGCCAAAATGGCAGAGAATACAGTTTATGCCCGGTCACGGTGTTGGTCCAAACGGACGACGCGTAACAGGTTGTAAGGAGCATATTGCCCTTTCACGTAAAGCTGCAGCAGAAGGAATGGTGCTTCTGAAGAATGAGGGAAGCATTTTGCCCCTCGGCAGCGGTCAGAAACTTGCCATCTTCGGGAAAGCTCAGGCAGACTATGTAAAAGGTGGCGGCGGCAGCGGGGATGTTACCTGCGCTTATGTCAGGAGTATTCTGGAGGGGCTGCAGATTAAGGAGGCAGAGGGAAAGTTGCAGCTGTTTGCTCCCCTCTCTACTTATTATATGGATAATGTTGCAGCTCAGCGAGCAGAGGGAAAGGGTCCCGGTTTCACTGTGGAACCGGAAGTACCCAAAATGCTTCTGGAGGACGCGCGTACTTTCACCGATACGGCTATTGTGGTAATCTGCCGCTTTTCCTCTGAAGGATGGGACAGAACCGGAACTCCGCACGATGGTGATTTTTATCTGAGCCTTGAAGAAGAAGCAATGTTGAAAGCTGTTCTCGGCAGGTTTGAGAAGGTAATAGTCGTTTTAAATGTCGGCGGTATGGTAGATACCGGCTGGTTTAAAAATGAGCCGAAGGTGAAGGCGGCGCTTCTCGCCTGGCAGGGAGGAATGGAAGGAGGCCTTGCAACAGCAGATATTCTGTGTGGCGATGTCGATCCATCCGGGCATTTGCCGGATACCTTTGCTGTCAATTTTGAGGCATATCCCAGCTCCGCGCATTTTAATGATTCGCAGGATTATGTGGAGTATACAGAGGACATTTATGTTGGATACCGGTATTTTGAAACAATTCCGGGTGCCATGGAAAAGGTCAGTTATCCCTTTGGGTTCGGCCT
>JAGCAN010000252.1 GCA_017652685.1 Oscillospiraceae bacterium | reverse complement strand
GAGGCTTTCACAAAGATCCTCAGAAAGCGGATAAGTGGGCTGCAGACAATGGCTGCCGGGCTTTTTATTCTCTGGAGGAGATGCTGGCAGATCCGGAGATTGATGCAGTGAGCATTACAACCCCATCCGGCTATCATCTGGATCCTGCTCTTGCGGCGATCCGTGCCGGGAAGCACGTCCTGATAGAGAAGCCTATGGAGATCACCGAGGAGCGGATCAACCTCCTCATTGAAGAGGCTGAGAAGCATCATGTTCTGCTGTGCGGCATATTCCAGAGCCGCTTCCAGGATGCGTCTCTCCTCATGAAAAAAGCAGTTGAAGAGAACAGGTTTGGAACCATCACCCTGGCAGACGCACAGTTTAAGTGGTTCCGGACGCAGGAGTACTATGACAGCGGCGCCTGGCGCGGAACCTGGGCTATTGACGGCGGCGGAGTTCTGATGAATCAGGGCATCCATGCCATCGACCTGCTTCTCTTCCTCATGGGAGACCCGGTAGAGGTCAGCGGCTATACGGCAACACTTGCCCATGAGAGAATCGAAGTGGAAGATGTCGCCGTTGCAACCCTGCGTTTCAAAAACGGAGCTCTCGGGATCATCGAGGGCACCACCGGTGCCTGGCCCGGCAGCCTGAAGCGGATCGAGATCTGCGGCTCGAAAGGGCAGGCTGTTCTGGAAGAAGACTCCATTACCAAGTGGGAATTTGCCGAAGAGCGTCCGGAAGACGCCGAAATCAGGGCGATGTTTGCTGCATCCACTTCCTTCGGCGGCGCAAATGACCCGAAAAGCATCAGTCAGATCGGGCATACGCGCGAATTTGCTGACTTCTCCAAAGCCATCAAAAACGGTACCAAACCCTTTGTCCCAGGTGAAGAGGCGCTGCGCTCCGTGCATCTGATCCGAACCATCTACAAGAGTGCCGAAGCACGTCGGACGATATTGTTCTGACGAAAGCCGGCTTTTCGCGGGCTTCCGTGCCCGGCACGGATCGGGAGTTTCAATATGGAATCAGCAAAAAGAATTCAAGCAAAAGGAAGAATGAAAACTTGACACCTGAACTAACAAAAACAGAGCAGGCAGAGCTGGTGTCCTGCCTGCTGGATATGGGTCAGATGCTCCTGGATTGCGGCGCTGAAATCAGCAGAGTAGAAGATACTCTCACTCGCATGGCAAAAGCGTACGGATGTATCCGGGCAGAGGTGTTTGTCATTACCTCTATTATCAGCCTGAGCATGGAGTTTCGGGAGGAAGAAGCCCTCACCGAGACGAGGAGGATCTATTCCTCCACGGGCACGGATTTCACCCGCCTGGAAGAACTCAACCACATCAGCCGGAGCTGCTGTCAGAGTCCGCTCCCTGTCCCGTTGCTGAAAAAGAGCCTGCAGCAGGTTTCCTCAGAGAGCAGACCCTTCTCTTCTCTCCTGGCAGGAAGCATCCTTGCGGCGGGTGGCTTTGCTGTTTTCTTCGGCGGCTCCCTGTGGGATGGGCTTGCAGCGGCGGCTTTTGCGATTGGGATCTGTCTCCTCCAGAAAAAGCTGGGAGAAACGCAGATCAGCCCGGTCGGTATGAATTTACTCATCTCCCTGCTGGCGGGGCTCAGCGTCGGCCTGGTCTGCCTTGCGGTTCCTGCCCTGCACATGGACAAAATCCTGATTGGGGACATTATGCTTCTGATTCCCGGGCTCGCCATTACAAATGCTGTGCGCAATATGCTGGGAGGCAAAACGATTTCAGGGCTTGTTCGCCTGACGGAGAGTCTGATCTGGGCAGCAGCCCTCGCCGGAGGGTTTATGACATCGATCCTGATCATCGATCTTTTGCTGTAAGGGGTACATTATGAAAGAGAATCTGATTCAGCTGATAACAGCTTTTCTGGGAGCGCTGGGTTTTGCACTCCTTTTCGGCCTTCACAGGAGGCATCTGCTTTTCGCGGCCTTGGGCGGAATGCTCACCTGGGGGATCTATCTTCTTATTCACAGCTTTCTGCAAAGCCCGTTCCTTGCAAATCTGGCGGCATCTGTTTTCGCGGTTTCGCTTGCAGAAGCCCTGGCACATTGGCGAAAATGCCCTGCGACGCTGTTCGTGGTTCCGGCCATTATTCCGCTGGTTCCCGGCAGCTCCCTTTACTACGCAATGAGCTTTGCAGTTCAGAATGACATGTCAGCGGCGAACACTTACGGTCACCAGATGCTGATCGCAGCACTTGCCATCGCAGCGGGCATCAGCTTTGTCACGGTCTGCCGTGAACTCCATACGACAAGAAAATAAGCACAAAGGGTAAAGGACTGCAGAAAATCTATTGTCAGGAGAAACCTATGAGCGGAAAAATAGAGATGGATAAAGAATTCAGGGGAGTTGCTTATAATCCCAATAATGGAATGATCACAGTCATGCTCAGTAATTACGGAGACAATGTGTGGTCGAGGATGAGAAAAATCCGGGAAAAAATGTATGATGTAAGTGCAAAAAAGCACGCAAAAAATGACAATCTCACTGAAAAACAATAATTTCAAATCAAAGATTGAAAGAGCAGGAAAAATTGCTAAGATTAACGAAATCAAGGTAATAGTCCGGGGATTCTGAACTTATAACAGCTATAATCTCTTGGATTATCGCCCTAAATCTTGTTCTTTTCTTATACGAGGGCGCAATTACCCCTATGACGGTCTAAAAATCGTTTGTGCTTCATGCAGTTATATGCAAGACATTTCGCAAAATATGAAGATCTTATGCGATTGGCGATTCGTGTTCGCAAATTATCAATCCCATATTTTCTTCTGAATAAGGATGGTATGGATTCGACAGCATTTCGCTCTCTGCCGTATTTCTTATATTCCTCAGTTTCCATTTGCGCCTGAAGATCTGCACGCGCCACCATCTTGGAAGAGATGCTTACTTTTACAAATCGCTTCTGACTTTTGCCTGGGCATTGATCTTTGTAAGGGCACTGGTCACAATACGCATGACCAAATTTCGCATCAATAATGCCGGTATTCTCGTGAAATACCTGTTTCATAGGCTCTATACCGTTTGGACAGGCAATCACGCGTGTCCCTTCTTCGTTAAGCCTAAAATCAGCACAAAGTGGATTCGTTTCTGCTCCTGCAAGAGAAGTCGGAATAATGGTTATTCCTTTTGCGACCGCTTCATCAGCTTTTTCAGCAGAATAATAGGCACCATCCGTTATAACCTGCTCTGGCTTGTTATCATCCTTTGCCTCAATATAAGCAGACATAAAATCCAAATCACTGTATGTGTTTTCGCGGATGTCCGCGTCTGTGATCAGACCATTTCCATTCCCATCGTAAGTCTCGGTGACGTTTCCGACTCTTCCGACATAGGTCCGCCTGTTTTTCGTGCGCGCTGTGGCATTTGGATCCTTTGGAGACTGAAGACTTCCTCCTTCGATGTCCCTGTTCTCTTTCGGCGTTATTCTCCCTTCGGCATCGACATTGCTCTGATCAAGTATACACCGCTTGAGATTCTTATACTGCTGAAATTCATGCCATTCCTCCTCAGACATGAGCTCCAGAATAAGCCTGCTTTCTTCAAGAAGCCTCGTCAATTTGCTGCTTTGGCATTCCTTGTCATGGTAGATCACAGCATTCCGATCGCTTTCGTCAAGATAATGCAGAAGCGTCATAGGAAGATACTCTTTGCCAGCCAGTTCTGCAAAAAGTATTACTGCGTCCTGATTCGTAACGTAGATAATGCCAGGTCGTGACAGCCTTGCTGCAGATGTTTCAATCATCATGCTGTCCATACGCCGCTTTAATTTTCCAGTGGCATCTGGCTTGTCCAATCCCATTTCTTTCGCGAAAGTCTCTGTTATGCTATCAAAGGTCTTCTTGATGAGATTGATTCCTGTTTCGCTCTCATAGGCATCAAGTTTTGCCAAAAAATAAAACAAGTTCCGACGGGAGAACGGCTGCTTCTCTGCGCTGGTGGTGTGCAACGCATACTGATATGCTATATCCGTTTCAATTCGCATGAGCAATTCATCTACGGTTATATCTGATGACTTTACAAAATATGCAACTGCAATAAGGCCTTGAAGGTAGGCTGGTCCACGCCCTTCTTTGCTATATAGGACAAGATAGTCTTCCGTATTAATTCGGGGGAAAACGTTATCTCCAAAATGCCCAAACACACTGTTCCGAATAGCATTCTGCCCACGTTCAGACAGGTTTAAAAACCGATCTCCCATATTCATCTGCATGGGTGGAGATTTATATCTGCGGCTCATGTCAGCAACCCCCTTAATCTCTATTTCCGGTTGCTGATATTATACCATAAATTACGCATCTACTCTATAGAAAAGCAAAGCTTTTTGCACTACAATCATATATAGGATTATAGTTTTTCTTTCCAATTCTTCCAAGATAATAAATATCTGCGCTATCAAAATCAAAATCAGATACTTCGTCTGACTCAAGGCCTGCATCTAATAATAACGAGATTGAGAGAATTGCCCGATTAAATCCAGTATCCTCGAATGACTGATCTTCTCCAAGAAAGTACTCATTTAATGTGGAAGTAAGTTGGGGATTAAATGCCACTCCTTCTTCTTCAGCTAAGCAAAATACAGGAATTACGCAGAAGATAGAAATT
>JAGCAN010000251.1 GCA_017652685.1 Oscillospiraceae bacterium | reverse complement strand
TTCATCGCCATCAGTCAGCGCAAAGACGGCGACTGGCTTCTCACCGGGTTTGAGCGTTTTGCGTTGCCGGCCTTGTTTGGTTTCCAGCATAATCCACTCAATGAAATGTGCTTCCAGCATCGGATGCTCCACTGATCCGACAGCAACTGTGATGAGGTTACCTTCTTTTTTGATGACCGGGACGTGTTTTTCGCCCGCTCCGTCGGAGGTGTTTGGTGCCAGTGCTTTCATCTCTTCACCGCAGCAAACGCAGCGAACACCAGAATCGTGAAGGTGTGCGATGATATTTCCGCAATGCTCACATTTGTAAATGATCATGATTCTCTCCTTTTGATATATGATATTCAAACACCGTCAGGGTGATGATTACGAAACAATTTTCCAGCTGACAAAATGACAAAACTATCAGAAGAGTAAGCTGCACTGTTTAGGCTAGAGAGGACAGATATGATTTGAAAAGAAAAACGGAAAAGAAATACTACCAGCGGTTTTCTACATATTCGCAGAAAGCATAGAAATCGCGAATTTCCAAAACCTGCCCGTCATCCAGCGTGACTGTTCCGCTCCAGAGCCCATGCACCTGATGGCTGTGCATCCGCATCGCCAGAACGTTCAGATCACTGTGATGATCGTAGAACGGCCGCATGGTAAGATTAAAACGACCGTCTTCCGAGAGAAACCGCCAGGGTTGCATATATCGATCAGGCTTTGGGAAAGTCTCCACATCCACGGCACCGATTTTGTGGGCTTTGCCGTCGTAGAAGATACAGGTTTCGGTTGCGTTGCTTTCATCTCCAATGCCCCAGGTTATTTCAAAGCCGAAAAGATGTTCTTTCCCATACTGATCAAAAATCCTGCCGGAGCCGTTTCCCCAATACCATACCAGCGCGTACGGAGTACAGACCCGACCCCAATCCAAAATGCAGAAGGTATCGGTTTTGGAAAAAGTCCGGGTCCCTTCGGGAGAAGAAAAAACGCCGGAGCAGGGCATGCAATTTTGCTTTGTCGTCATGAAATAACGGTCCGGAAATCCTTCAAAAGGAAGGACAGTTGTGATATTTTCAAGACCGGGCAGAATTTCCATTTCAAATTCACAGCGCACATCCCCGTTTTCAAAACGAATGGTACGCCGTTCTTCTCCAGTATTGACTTCGAAAAGAGCTTTTCCGACACGGAAACTGACATGGTTCGGGACATCTCCGCGGGAAGGGAGGATGTACCGATCCTTACCGCCTAAAAATGGTGCCATGCTTGAGGCAACGGTTTTCCCTTCTTTCAGGTCAACCAGAACAGCGGATGCATAGCCACCGAGAGAAATGTTTGCAAAGCTGACCTGGACCATAAAATTCCCGTCGGAGATTTGATAGAAGTCCCATTCCTTCCGGCGCATCACATGTTTTACCCTGTTACGGTCATAGAGAAAAACATTTTTCCTGGCCCAGCCCTTTGCCTGCAGAGAACCGTCCTCTGCGAGAAGGGGCGTGGGTTCCGTATATTCTTTCTGGAGACTGCCATGTGTCCATTCCTGCCAGCCGCGATAGGTTTTTTCCATAATGGGAATTCTCCTTTTCTGCAGTTTGCCTGATTTGAAAATATCATATCATAAAACGCCAGAAAGAACAACAAAAGATAAAGATTCCGAACCTGTCAGTTGCGGTACTGAACTGGCATAAACGGAAGGGAAATACGATGGGGAGAAGGCCTTGTTTTTACAGACACTGCATGATAAAATATGGTCTAAAAATGAACATGCCGTGTACTGACTTTGTATGCAATAGATACATTTCTTGAGGAAAGGAATATGCTGAAATGAAAAAGCATCCAATGGATCCTTCCGGATTCGTCCTTTTGGCGGACTACATCCCGCAGATTATTCAGGAGATCCGGTACTACTCTACTTACAATTTTATCGGAGATCGGATCAATGGATATGAGGAACCCTGTGCACTGCTGACAAGAGAGGCCGCACGGGCGCTGAAAGCTGTCAGCAATGAGTTGATGGTCCAGGGCTATTTCCTGAAGGTGTTCGATGCCTATCGCCCGGCTTGCGCGGTGAAACACTTTGTCCTGTGGGGGATTGAAGATCAGGATATTCGCATGAAGCCGTATTTCTATCCAACCCTGGAAAAGGAGGAGGTTTTTGCAAAGGGATATATAGCGAAACAGTCCAGCCACAGCCGGGGCAGTGCAATTGACCTTACACTGCTGGATATGAAAACCGGGAAAGAAGTGGACATGGGAGGTCCGTTTGACCTGTTTGATGAAGTGTCCCATCCGGACTTCCGGGGGATCACAGAGGAACAGTATGAAAACCGTATGATTCTGCAGCATGCGATGGTCCGAAACGGTTTTGAGCCGATCTACTGTGAGTGGTGGCATTTCTCCCTGAAAAACGAGCCGTATCCAAATACTTATTTTGAGTTTCCGGTTTCATCTGCCTATCTGAGAAGATAAACAAGCCGGATAGCTACTTGACAGAGAAAAGGTTTTTGCATATAATACTTTAGCTTGATAAATCGATGAAGTGAGGATGACCATGGCAAATCAGATTCTGCAACAGAGCGGGGAGCAGACAGAGGAAGAGCGGCTTTCTCCCGAAGAACTGCTGCTTTTTCGCCTGAGAAAACTGTACAGGCAATATGGATACCGCCCGTACAGAATGAGCAAGTTTGAGAAGTATGAATTATATGCCGGGAATAAGGATTTTCTGGTCAGTGACAGGATTATCACATTTAATGATACGAATGGAGAATTGCTTGCACTTAAACCGGATGTAACGCTCTCCATTGTCAAAAGTGCTCAGTTTCACGTAAATCGCGTTGAGAGACTTTACTATCAGGAAAATGTTTATCGTCCGTCAGGGAGTGCACATCAGTTTCGGGAAATAATGCAGTGCGGGCTTGAGTGTATCGGGGATCTTGACTGCTATGGGCTTTTTGAGGTTCTTTTTCTGGCGGATGAAAGCCTGCGCGCAGTTTCAGAGGAGAGTGTGCTGAGCTTTTCACATCTTGGAATTCTGAAATCACTGTTCCACGTGCTGGATGCAGGAGATACACAGCAGGAACAGCTCCTGTCCTTGATCGCCGCGCGCAATCTGCATGAGCTTTCTGCACTTTTTGCAGCACGTGGCTGGGAGGACAGGCTGTTCCAGGACGTCAAAGCATTGCTGGCAGTATCCTGCACACTGTCCCATCTGCCGGGAAACCTGGAGGCTCTTGGACTTTCCTGGCTGGGAGAGGGAATTCTGCAGGAACTGAAGATCCTTGCAAAGCTTTCTTCCCGGACGGACGACCGTGCCCGGTTTGATTTTTCTGTTATTAACGATATTCATTACTACAACGGACTCGTTTTTCAGGGATTTGTACGCGGCATTTCAGAGAAGTTCCTGTCAGGAGGCCGGTATGACAGCCTGCTTGAGAGGATGGACCGTAAAGGAGCTGCGGTGGGCTTTGCTGTTTATCTTGGCCTGCTGGAACAGCTTCGCCAGCCGGAGGAAACCTTTGAGGCGGATGTTTTGCTGCTCTATGATGAAAAGACGGATCCCGAAGCTTTGCTGGATGCGGAAAAAGCGTTGCATGCTGAAGGGAAAAGTGTGAGCGCCCAGCGCAGTATGGCCGGGCGATATGCTCAGGTTCTGGATTTGCGGGAGGAGGCGTGCAATGCTTAATATTGCGCTGCCGAAAGGACGGCTCGGCGAACAGGTTTATGGCATGCTGAAGGAGGCCGGATACCCGTGCCCTGCACTGGAACAGCCTGACAGGCGTCTTATTTTTGAAAATGAGAAAGCCGGAGTGCGATACTTCTGGGTAAAGCCGCATGATGTAACCATTTATGTAGAGCGCGGTGCAGCAGATGTGGGAATTGCCGGAAAAGATATTCTTCTGGAGTATTCCCCGGAACTCTTTGAACTGCTTGATCTGAAAGCCGGTAACTGCCGAATGTGTGTTGCGGGTCCGGCGGACTTTAGGGATAATCGAAGCAGGATGCTGCGCGTTGCTACAAAATTCCCGCGTATTGCAGGAGATTTTTATGCAGAAAAATCACGGGATGTTGAGCTGATCAAGCTCAATGGCTCTATTGAACTGGCTCCGATTCTCGGGCTTTCAGATGTCATAGTGGATATCGTGGAAACGGGCAGAACCCTCTTCGAAAACGGGCTGACGGTATTGGAAGAGGTTTGCCCGATCAGTGCCAGGCTTGTTGCCAATCCTGCAGCCTACCGATTCCGGCGGGAAGAAATTGATACGCTGACCATGCGCCTGGGAGAGGTAATAAAGGCAAGCGGGGAAAGGGAGAACTGAAATGATCCGATTGATAAAAGCGGAAGAAATAACACCGGAGGAGCTGACAAAGCCCCGTGGCAGCCATGCGGACGTTTCCGAGACAGTATCGGCTATTCTGACTACTGTGCGTCAGGAAGGTGATGCTGCTCTATTGCGGTATACGGAAAAGTTTGATCATGTGCGTTTACAAAGCCTGGCTGTTTCTCCCGAAGAATATGAGGAAGGGCTGGCACAGGTAGAAGAAGACTTCCTCGATGTGCTCAGGAAAGCAGCCGAGAACATCAGCCGTTATCATGAAACTCAGAAACGCAGCAATATCATGATTACCGAAGAAAACGGATCGGTACTCGGCAAGATCTTTCGCCCGATCGAAAAGGTCGGGATGTATGTGCCGAACGGTACGGCAGCCTATCCTTCTACTGTGCTGATGGATCTGATCCCGGCCCGGATAGCGGGATGTGAGGAGATCATCATGGTCACGCCGCCGGACAGAAATGGAAGAGTAAATCCGGCGATTCTTGCTGCGGCACGAGTTGCGGGTATAGAAAAGATTTTTAAAGTCGGCGGGGCACAGGCGATAGCAGCTCTTGCATACGGCACTGAGACTATCCCCGCAGTCTATAAAATTGTCGGACCGGGGAACGCTTATGTAGCAGAGGCAAAAAAACAGGTGCACGGAATTGTTTCGACAGACACGGTTGCCGGCCCAAGTGAAGTCCTCATTGTGGCAGACGAACGGAACGATCCTTCTGTCCTGGCGGCAGATATGCTGGCACAGGCGGAGCATGATCCGGACGCTTCAGCTATGCTGGTCACAGGAAGTGAATCACTTGCCAGCGCCGTAGCGGATGAGTTGGAACGCCAGCTCGCTGTTTTACCAAGGCGGGAAATTGCAGCTGCCTCCATAAAGAATAACGGAATGATTCTCCTGACGGACGGGACGATGGAAATGGCGCTGTCGATTGCCAATCTGATAGCTCCCGAGCATCTGGAGCTCTGTGTAGATGACCCAATGCAGTATCTCCCGCATGTTCGCAATGCCGGATCGATTTTTCTCGGCAGATTCAGCCCGGAACCACTTGGGGATTATATGGCAGGACCCAACCATACGCTTCCGACGGGCGGTTCTGCACGCTTCAGTTCGCCTCTCTCTGTGGATGATTTTGTTACGGCATCTCAGTTTACATACTATACGCAGGAAGCGCTGCGTGCAATTGCTCCTTCCATTGTTAAATTTGCAGAGAAAGAGGATTTGATCGGTCATGCACGCAGTATCCTTTCCCGCTTTGAGGAGGAAAGCTTATGAGCCGTTTTTTCTCATCCCGCTATGCCGGGCTTACGCCATACACTCCAGGAGAACAGCCCCAGGAAAGGAAGTATATAAAGCTTAACACAAACGAATCGCCTTTTCCTCCCTCACCGGGTGTTCTGAAAGCAGTGTCAGAAGAGTCTCAGCGCCTGCAGCTCTATTCAGATCCGGAGAGCCGCCTTCTGAGAGGAGCGCTCGCAAAACACTATGGCTTGCAGACAGAACAGCTTCTGGTTGGCAACGGATCGGATGAACTGCTGAATTTTGCCTTTATGGCTTTCTGCGACGAAAACTGCCCTGCGATTTTCCCGGATATTACTTACGGTTTTTATCCCGTCTATGCCAATCTTAACCATATTCCCTATCAGGAAATCCCACTCCGGGAGGATCTCAGTTTCTCTTTTGAAGATCTTCCCGACAGGAAAGGGACAGTGTTTCTTGCCAATCCCAATGCACCGACAGGTATTGCCAAATCTGTGACAGAAATCGAACAACTCTTGCAAAAACGCCAGGATTCTGTGCTGGTGGTAGATGAGGCTTATGTGGATTTCGGTGCAGAGTCTGTTCTACCGATAGTCAATCGATATGACAATCTGCTGGTGATTCAGACGTTTTCCAAATCCCGTTCCATGGCGGGGGCACGTCTGGGATTTGCCGCAGGATGTGCGGAACTGATCCGGGACCTTAACACGCTGAAATATTCTACCAATCCCTATAACGTCAACCGTATGACAAGTGCAGCAGGTATAGCGGCCTTACAGGAGGACGCCTACTATCGGGAAAACGCCCGTATCATCGAGGAAAACAGACGCTTTACTACAGATGCCTTGCGGGAACTCGGCTTCTTTGTTCCGGATTCCAAGGCAAACTTCCTTTTTGCCCGGTCGGAGCGGGTAAACGGAGGAAAGCTTTATCGGGATCTGAAAGAAAGGGGCATCCTTGTCCGGCATTTTGATAAGCCGCGTATAAAAGACTATGTGCGCATTACCATTGGTACAAGAGAGCAGATGGAAGCACTGCTGAAAGAGATCAAAGCGATTCTGGAGGAACAGTAGAAATGGAACGGATTACTTCTGAGACAAAAATACAGCTTACCCTGGAACCCTATGGTAAGGGAAGTGCAGAGATTGACACCGGCTGCGGATTCCTGAACCATATGCTCACCCTGTTTGCACGTCACGGATGCTTCGATCTCTCTGTGCACTGTAAAGGGGATACGGAGGTAGACTTTCATCATACCACCGAAGATATTGCCATTTGCCTGGGGCAGGCACTTCGCGAAGCAATGGGCAATAAACGCGGCATTACCCGTTACGGCAGTATTCTCCTGCCCATGGATGAAGCACTTATTCTCTGTGCAGTTGATCTTTCCGGACGGGGCGGGTTTTACGGAGAACTCGCCATTCCCACAGAAAAAGTCGGAGAATTTGACACGGATCTTTGTGAAGAATTTTTTGTTGCTTTTGCACGGGAAGCGGGAATTACCCTGCATCTTCGGCAGATAGCAGGTAAGAATTCACACCATATTATTGAAGGATGTTTCAAAGCAGCAGCCAGAAGCCTGAAAACAGCGCTCGCTCCGGATGAGAGGAATCTGGATGCAATTCCGAGTA
>JAGCAN010000250.1 GCA_017652685.1 Oscillospiraceae bacterium | reverse complement strand
TATTTCCTTCCGTGCACCTGAAGCTGCGCTCTATGCACTCTGCTTTGTGCTGAAATAAGAAAGAAACGTATTTGTGCCATTTTTAAAGGAAAATGAAAAAGGTCTCCGCCGTAGTGGCGGAGATCTTTTTGAACAACAGGAGCCGACGTTATGAGAGAATTATTCTTTCCAATGGAATTATCCTGGCAAATGGTTGTCATTGTTGTGTCAGGGGTATTTCTCGCTTCGTTTATTGACAGTATGGCAGGCGGCGGCGGGATCATTTCTGTACCGACTTATTTTCTGGCAGGGCTTCCCGCGCATCTTGCTCTGGGAACCAACAAGCTTTCCTCCGGGATCGGAACGATAGTGTCGACAACCAGATTTATCAAAAACGGGTTTATAGACTGGAAACTCGGAATCCCTTCTGTTTTTCTTGCTTTGATTGGTGCTCACTTCGGAACACGGCTTCAGCTGGCTGTTGATGAAAAATATCTGAAGGTTATGCTGCTGATTGTTTTGCCTTTTGTCGCTTTTGCCGTATTGCGACAGCATTCTTTTCCGGAGGAAAGAGGGGAGATTGCGGAAAAGAAACAGCTGCTCATTGTACTGTCAGCATCATTGCTGATCGGGATGTATGACGGCTTTTATGGACCTGGCACCGGAACGTTTCTGCTGCTTGTATTCTGCAATCTTGCAAAGCTTGATCTGCGTACGGCAGCCGGAAATGTGAAGCTGGTAAATCTTGCGAGCAATATCGGAGCTTTGGCAACATCTCTTGTCAATGGGAAGGTTTTTGTGGCTCTAGGGTTGATTGCGGCTGTGGCTTCTGTGGCTGGGCATTATCTGGGTTCGGGGCTCGTTATGAAAGACGGATCTAAAATAGTTCGTCCTGCCGTGATTGCTGTTATCATACTCCTGACAATAAAGCTCGTAACAGAACTGTTTGGATGACAGAGTGAACAGAATAGAAAACAGAAAAGCTCTCCTTTCCCACAGGAGAGCTTTTCTGTTCTAGGATACACCTCTTCTGAAAATACGTGTTGATTTCTTGTGCACAGTTCATTATAATTCAGTTATCGTATTGATTCAGCTTGCTGCTGAAGGATAAGGATGGTTTATGATCGATAAAATCATTGAGGTGGAGAGAATTGAAGACGTAATTAATGTCTTTGGTTCCTTTGACCAGAACTTAAGGATTCTGGAAGCAGAGCTTGGTGTTAAAGTTCTTGATCGGGAAAATGCACTGCATGTTTGCGGTGAGGCAGAAGATGTGATGCTTGCCGAGAAGGCGATCGCAGGACTTCTCACTCTCGCTGCAAAGGGTGAGATCATCAGCGATCAGAATGTGCGTTACGTGCTGCGTCTGGTACAGCAGGGCAGGGAAGATAAGATACAGGAACTTGTTGGTGACGTGATTTGCATAACGGCAAACGGAAAACCGATAAAACCGAAAACCATAGGCCAAAAGCTTTATTGCGATGCAATCGCTTCCAACACGATAACGGTGGGAGAAGGTCCAGCAGGAACGGGAAAATCTTACCTGGCGGTTGCTGCAGCGGTTGCCGCTTTCCGCGCGGAGGAAGTTAACCGCATTATTCTCACCCGGCCGGCTGTCGAGGCGGGTGAACGGCTCGGGTTCCTGCCGGGAGATCTGCAAAGCAAGGTAGATCCCTATCTGCGGCCGCTTTACGATGCCCTGTTTGATATGCTCGGTGTTGAAACCTATCAGAAATATCTTGAGCGCGGAAACATTGAAGTGGCTCCACTGGCTTATATGCGAGGCAGGACGCTCGATGACAGCTTTATCATTTTGGATGAGGCACAGAATACATCCGGTGAACAGATGAAAATGTTCCTTACAAGACTTGGGTTCGGTTCCAAGATGGTTATTACCGGAGATGTTTCGCAGATTGACCTTCCGGAGGAAAAGACCAGTGGCCTGAAAGTTGCCATGAAGGTACTGGAGGGGATCGATGATGTAGCCATTTGTACCCTTACCGGAGCAGATGTTGTACGGCATCGCCTTGTGCAGAGAATCATAGAGTCCTATGAGGATTATGAAAAGAAAACACCTGCCGGAAATTCCTCCGGCAGATCGAAACCGCCGCAGAAATTCAGGAGGAAGTATGAGCGATGAATGAAGTTTATGTCAGTCGCGGAAAAAAGAATCTCGGTCATCCGCAGAGTGCACGCCTGATCCGAAAGGCGGTTGACAAAGTCCTGGAAGTTGAAAAGATATCGACACATTGTGTAGTTTCCGTGCTGTTGTGTGATGATGAGGAAATTCGCAAGGCAAATAAACAGTTCCGAAATATAGACAGTGTTACGGATGTTCTTTCCTTTCCTCTCAACGATTTGAAGCCGGGTGCCTTTCGGGAAGAAGACTGTGAATGGGAGATGGAAATCGACGCTGCTCTGTTGGGAGACATTATGCTCAATCTGAAAAGGTGTAAAGAACAGGGAGAGGAGTATGGTCATGGCTTCAACCATGAAATCCAGTATCTGACGGTTCATTCTGTCCTTCATCTTCTGGGTTATGATCATACGGATGAAGGGGAAATGAAAAAGCAGATGCGTGCAAGGGAAAAAGCTGTCATGGAGGAACTATAAATATGACGGAAACAGCAGTAGTCACACTTTGCGGCAGACCGAATGTTGGAAAATCTACAC
>JAGCAN010000249.1 GCA_017652685.1 Oscillospiraceae bacterium | reverse complement strand
TTCCAGAACTTCCGCTTCAGGCAGTTCCCCGATCAGTTTCCGGATCGTCGGCCATGCCTTTGCCAGATTCTCCTTCGTGACCGCAGAGAGGCAATCCTTTTCATTTTCTTTGAGGATCGCCGGAGCAAGCTTTTTTCCAAAGAAGCTGCACAGATCATCTGCCGGGAACGGGTTATAGTCGGAGAGATACGGGGTAATGTCTTCAATTTTAGCAAGGCGTTTGTACTCTGTAATTCCATAGATAGAAGCGACGCCGGTCTTCTCCCCATGCATTGCCGGGAACTTCGCTGCCAGCTTTTCCGGTTCCATTTCAATCAGATGGGAAATATGATGTTCACAACCGGAGGCAGGCCTTGAATTGCCAATCATCTGCATAGCAATCCCACTGAGAAGCAATGCATAGGTGATGTTGGAATATGCTTCATCTTCTCCTGCAACAATACCGGGTATGCTCTTCATCACGGTATCGGCCGCTTCTGCCATCAGATCATGAATCCGCTGGCAGAAATATTCACCCGTCACGGCAGTGGATATTTTCCAGTCACACAGGGCAGTATATTTCGCTGCAATGTCACCCACACCGCTTCTGACAAGTTCGATCGGAGCATTTTTAATAATATCGGTATCTGCTATTACAATTTCGGGAGCCACTGCCGGAAGCGTCTTTTTATATCCATACCACGTCATTGCCGCAACTGTACTGCAGAACCCATCCACGCTTGCACCGGTAACACAGGATACAAAGCGAATCCCTCTCTCGTGAGCACAGAACCGGGCAATATCATGAATGGTACCGCTGCCGACTGCAATGATGACTTCCACATCTTCTTCCATTTTTGCCAGCACTTCGGCTGTGGAAATCTCATCTGCGTGGAGCCCCTCCGGATTCAGTATGATTTCCTGCTGAACAAACGGATGTCTGTCAGCGGTTGCCCGGTATCCGTTCTCTCCATACAGTGCACACCGTTTTCCCGTTATCCCGAATTCCTCCATGTATTTCTCGAAATCTTGCAGGCAACCCGGCTCTATCACTGCCGCACGCGTTACCAGATCATGCGTTCTTCCGCAGGAACACTTCCCGCTGTATTCTGAAAAGAAATGTATCATATTCTTTTTCCCTTCTACTAAACAGTCGTGTACTTTCTCCCGGTATAGTTGCAGCAGCAAACTAATCCCTGTATTTCCGAAGCCGCTTCATCACATTGTTTTCTCCGCGTCCGAAATAATCATGAAGGATCAGATATTCCGAGTAAAGTTCATTGTAAATTCTGACATTCTCCGGAATCGGGTGATAGACTGTGTCACTCGTCCCGCCCATGGCATGCGCAGCCGTTTCTATAGAATCATAGCCTCCTGCTCCAGCCCCGGCAGCTACGGCTCCGAAAATCGCACTGCCGAGAGCGGGGGTCTGGCTCGAGCGTGCAATACGGATATCCCGGTTGAGCACATCAGAATAAATCTGCATAAACATAGCGTTTTTCTTTGCAATTCCGCCACATGCAAAAACCCGATCTACCGGAAGGCCGCTTTCTTCAAAGCTTTCAACAATTCGCCGCGTTCCGTAAGCTGTCGCCTCAATTAAAGCACGATAGATCTCCTCAGGCTTGGATGCAATTGTAAGCCCGAGGATCATACCTGTCAAGTCATAATCACACAGGATCGATCGGTTTCCGTTCCACCAGTCCAGTGCAAGCAGCCCGCTCTGTCCGGGCTTCAATTGTTCCGCTAAAGATGTCAGATACCGGTTTTCGTCCAGCCCTGCCTTTTTTGCTGCTTCCGCATAGGCTGCCGGGAAGCAGTTATCCACAAACCACTTCAGGCTGTCACCGACACAGTTCTGGCCGGATTCATAACCATAGGTTCCCGGAATCACACCATCCTCCACAATTCCTCCTACTCCGGGAACTTCCTTTTCTACTGCCCCAAGCATGATATGGCACGCTGACGTGCCGAGTATTATCAGAAGATTCCCGGAATCTGTCAAGCCAACTGCCGGTAAAGAAACATGGGCATCCATGTTGGCAACTGCGACAGCAACCCCCTCCGGAAGGCCAGTCATCGCTGCACCTCTTGCATTCAGCTCTCCCGCCTTTGTGCCCAAAGGATAAATATCGCGTGAGAGTTTTTCATCGATCACATGCTCAAATTTCGGATTGAGAGATTTCAGATAAGTATCAGAGGGATAGCCATCCTTCTTTGACCAGAAAGCTTTATAGCCTGCCATCCCAAGGGATCGCTTTTCCTGCCCGGTAAGCTGGCTGACAATCCAGTCACCCGCTTCAATAAACTTAGCCGTCGCATCATACAGGTCCGGAGCTTCCACAAGTGTTTCAAGCAGGCGAGGAAACATCCATGCAGGGGAAACCTTTCCGCCATATCGTTTCAGGAATTTCTCTCCCCGTTCGATAGCTTTCTTTTCCATCTGTTCGGCATAGTTCTGCGTACCATGATGTTTCCAGAGCTTAACCCATGCATGCGGATTGTCCTGCCATTCAGGTTTCAGACAGAGGGGTTCATATCTCTCATCCACCGGAAGATATGTATTGGTTGTAAAATCAATGCCAATTCCGATTACATCTTCCGCATTGATTCCCGAATCTGCAACAGCCTGACGTACCACTTTGGAAAGGCCGTCGAGATAATCCTGCGGATGCTGCAGAGCCCAATCGGGTGGGAGAGCATGGCCGTTCGGCAGGCTCTCTGCCATAACGGCATGCGGATAGTCATAAACTGCGGCTGCGAGCTCTGAACCGTCCTTTACATTCACTATGAGTGCGCGAACCGAAAGTGTTCCAAAGTCAATACCAATCACATATTTTGCCATACTCCTGTCTCCTGTTCATGGTAAGATTAAGAGTGAAAAGAGTCTTTCCAACATTTACAATATAATTGTAGCTTTATTTAACATGAGACGCAAGCGTTTTTCAATCCATTCCCTGTACAGCAATAACTTGACTGCCCTTTCTTTCGCTTTGATACAGTTTCCTGACCGTCGGAAGATTTCAGGGTTTAGCCTTGCAACTGCCTGTTAAGTGCGGTAAAATAAGAAAAACGCTTACCAGGCGTAACTGTTGAGGAGGATTATACCCATGCATCAAGAAAGAGCACAGAGAATTCTGAAAGCGCTGGAAGAACTTGGCGCTGAGCAGATGCTGATTACCGATCCGATGTCCATATATTACCTTACCGATGTATATGTGCAGCCTTATGAGCGTTTCTTCGGGCTGCTGCTGCGCACGGATGGACATCATATCCTTTTCCTGAACAGGCTGTTCCACGTCCCGCAGGAGGTCGGTATTGAAAAAGTCTGGTATTCCGATACGGATCCTGTAACGGAAATCATTACACAGTATCTGGACGCTTCCAAACCCTTAGCGGTAGATAAAGATCTGAAAGCACGCCATCTGCTTCCCTTAATGGAAAGCAGGGCTGCCGCCGGATTTCTGAACGGATCCCTTGCAGTAGACCGTACCCGCGGCATCAAGGATGCTGAGGAACAGGCAAAGATGATCGCTGCTTCCGAAATCAACGATGCTGCAATGGCCCGCTTCAAAACGCTTGTACACGAAGGTGTGACAGAGCTGGAGATAGCTGCACAGATACCGGACATCTACCGGGAGCTCGGTGCAGAAAGCTGCTCTTTCACTCCGCTGGTTGCTTTCGGAGCCAATGCAGCAGATCCGCACCACGAGCCCGACAACACTCCTGTCAAACCCGGAGACTGTGTGCTCTTTGACGTCGGCTGCATCAAAGACGGGTATTGTTCTGACATGACGAGGACTTTTTTCTTCCGGGAAGTTTCCGAACATTGCAGAACCATCTATAACATTGTACGCCGCGCCAACGAAGCTGCGGAAGCTCTGATCCGTCCTGGCGTACCGCTGTGCAAGCTGGATGCCGCTGCAAGGGATCTGATCACGGCAGAGGGATATGGCCCGCAATTCAACCATCGCCTCGGGCACTTCATCGGGCTGAGTGAACATGAGTACGGTGATGTATCTTCCGCCTCTGACTGGCAGGCGGAACCGGGCATGATCTTCTCTATAGAGCCGGGCATTTATCTCAGCAATGATACCGGCGTACGGCTGGAAGATCTGGTGCTGGTGACGGATGACGGCGTACAACTCCTTAACCGGTATTCCCACGAGCTGGAAATCATTGATGGCTGACCCCCTTTTTGAAAACTTTTCCAAAACCAGTGAAAATCTGTTGGCTTTTTCTCTAAGAAGTGATATGATAAGAATACAACAAACGAAACATTGAAACAGGGAGGGGCTCTTATGAATATCACCAAGAAAAACGGCAGAATCGTTCTTTATGACACAGAGAAAATTGTAAAAAGTATTCTGAAGGCCGGAGCAGACACCCCGGGAGAAGAAGTTTCCAGACATCTGGCATCCTATATCGCGGATGAGGTGTTCGCCAAGGTCACGGAAAACAACACCATCATTACCACGCAGGATGTCCGCGAATGCGTTTACGCAAAGCTCTGCCAGCTGGGGCTGCCGCAAACCGCGAAAAAATATATGGAATACGCAAAATAAGAATTCAGTTATAATAACTGCCTCTGCAACGAAGAATTGCAGAGGCAGTTGTTTTATTCATATCGTAAGGCATTGATGGGGCTCAGTTTTGCTGCTTTGCTGGCAGGATAGATCCCGAAAATCAGACCAACAGCAATGGAAAAGCTGAGAGCCAGCATCGCTACAGAGGGTGAAATTACAAAGGTTACTTCCGTAACAAAGTGATTCAGCACTTTAAGGGTTACAATGCTCAACAGCATGCCGATCACTCCCCCCATCAGAGAAATAAAAATCGACTCTATCATAAACTGGATGGTAATATCACTGCGTTGAGCTCCGATGGCTTTGCGGATACCAATCTCTCTGGTACGTTCGGTAACAGAGACCAGCATGATATTCATAATTCCGATCCCACCTACCAGGAGAGAAATCCCGGCAATGCCTCCCAGCATCAGCGAGAGGGTATTCATCACAGTACCCATAATATCAAGGATCTCTGCCATGTTGATGATGGTGTAGTCGCTGTCCTCAGAAAACTTATTATCCAGAAAATCTGCAACTGCTGTCTGTGCTGTTCTGAGTGCCGCCTTATTATCAGCTGTGAGAATAAAATTCGTGATTCCCGTTTGTTTGAATATACGCTGGGCCGTCGTCAGCGGGATAAAAACGCGTCTGTTGGTGCTGTTCATAGCGTATTCATCCTCTTCTTCCAGCACCCCGATAACGCGAAAATCCTTCCCCTGAATGCGAACAGTCCTGTCCAGTGCCGATTCCCTGCCAAACAGTTCTTCTGCAACTTCCGCACCAAGCACACAGACATTCAACCGATATTCCCGATCAAGTTCTGAGAGGAAGCGTCCTCCTGTCAGGGTCAGGTTGTTGATTGCATCGTACTCCTTTGTCACCCCATAAACCGTCACGTCTTTAGACTTGCCACCCGCTTTCGCGACTCCCTTCCCCGACATATAGGGTGCAATGATATTAACAGCTTCATTAGCCTTCAGCTCATCCAGTTCAAAGTAAAGGAGTCTTTTTTCTCCTTCCGTTATAGAAACCGTCACCTGATCACCACCCAGAGTAGACATGGCATCCGTTATGGTGCCTGTCCCGCTCTGGACGATTGAAATCAACAGGGTGACAGAAAGCACCCCGATGATGATGCCTAGCATTGTCAGAAATGACCGCATCTTGTTGGAAAACACTGCGGAAATTGCCATTTTTACCGATTGGCGGAATTTCATGTTTTCTTCACCTGCTCCCTTCGCTGTCGGCTGCTTCTGTTTTTGCAGATGCCGAAATTCGGGCAGTGTCCGAAACGATTTTTCCATCCATTAACTGCACCTGGCGTTCTGCCTCCCGGGCAATAGCAGTGTCATGTGTAATCAGCATGATGGTATTCCCCTGCCTGTGCAATTCGTGGATCAGATCCATGATATCTCTGGTCGATTTCGAGTCGAGATTCCCGGTCGGTTCGTCTGCAAGAATTAAGCTCGGGTGGGTTGCAAGCGCTCTTGCGACGGCAACTCGCTGCTGCTGTCCTCCAGATAGCTGGTTCGGTCGGTGGAACATACGGTTCTCCAGGCCAACCTTCATCAGGCTCTCTTCCACACGTATCTTACGCTCTCTGCCGGGCAGACCCTGATAGATCAGGGGAAGCTCGACATTTTCATATGCTGTCAGTTTCGGAAGAAGGTTGAACTGCTGAAAGATAAAACCGATTTTTTTATTCCGCATCACGGCAAGACTGTGCTCGCTCAAGTCCATAACATTCTGGCCGTCAATGTAATAATCCCCTTCATCAGCAATATCCAAACAGCCGACAATATTCATCAGTGTCGATTTCCCCGAGCCCGATGAACCCTCAATCGCAACAAACTCATGATCCTGTACAGTCAGCGTAACACCATCAAGTGCGCGGACTTCTTCCTCTCCGACCTGATAGATTTTATATATATTCTGAAGTTCAATCACGGTGCTTATCCTCAGCTTCTTCTCGAGCCAAACCAGGAACGGTTTCCGGAGGTATAGATCGGGAGCTGAAGATCATTTTGCAACCCCGAAACGACAACCGTTTCTCTCGCAGAGAGGCCGTCTGTTATCTCGGCATATCGGTTGTTGATCAATCCGATCTGCACTACTCTTTTTTCCGTTGTGCCGTTTTGCATGACCTGCACAAATTTCTCATTTCCGTCCGATTCTACAGCATCTACCGGTACAAGCAGGGCATTTTCCTTTTCCGCTACGCGAATGAATGCCGTTGCGCTCATGGCGTCCTTCAGGCGGTTGTCGCCTTTCAGGGAGATGGTAACCAGGTAATCTGTAACACCGCCGCTGTTGTTTCCTGCACCGGATATCTTTTCTACCGTTCCCTCGTAACTCTCCTCCTCAAAAGCATCAAACACGATTCTGGCCGGCTGGCCGATTTCAACTCTGTCAATCTCCAGCTCATCAATTTCCACTTTAAGCTTCAGCTCAGAAAGATCAGCTATTGTGCATAGCTGCTCATCCTCATCAACATCTGTCTCTTCAGAAATATCAAGCTTTTTTACATACCCTGAAAACGGTGAACGAATAACAGGATCTTTCTGAAATGCCCTCAGCTCCGTCAGCTCATCAACAAGTTCCTGCCGGTCTTTCAAAAGATTCAGATATTCCCGGTTGTAGGTGACGTCACGCAGATGGAAAAGCACCGTCCCGGAGTACACGGATTCATTCTCTTCTACCTGGACAGATTCCACAATACCATATTCAAACCGCACCAGATAAGGGTAGTTTGAGGTCAGTATTCCGCTTCCGAGGCGTTCTCCGGTACGGGAAAAGACAATTGCCTCTTCTTCCAGGTCGTACTTTCCATCATCTTCTATGGTAACGGTGACAACTCCCTCTTTGACAAAGGATATGACTCCTTTCTTTGTGTGCCCTTCGACCTCAACACGCACTTCCCCTCCGGGCATCAGAGAAGATGCATTTTTTTCGGGAAGCGGGAAAGATACTTTCAGTTTACCATCGGCAGAAATCTCCATAAGCCCGCCAAACCGCTCCACAATCTCTGAAACAGAATCATCTTCTTCTGCAAAAATGCGCTTTACCCTTCCGCTGACAGGAGAAGTGACAGACGCTGTACCTCCCCGACCCTGGCGAGAGATGCTGTTGTTCAGTTCTTCCAGCTCTGCTTCTTTCTCCTCAATTAACGTATCCAGAGATTTTCTGTCATATTCCGCCAGCACTTGTCCATCGGAAACCTGGTCTCCTTCTTCAATGAGAATTTCATTCAGTTTTCCCTTGTACTGGATTCGCACACTCCTGGAAGAAGCAGCTTCCACTGATCCGCTGCCTTCGGTTATCACTTCAATCGACCCCAGAAATGCTTCTGCCGTCGTGAGTACCGCCTGTTCGGAATCAGAATCCGGTGATAATCCCGGTATGAGCCCCATTCTCCAAACTACTGCTGCAGCAATCAGCGCTATGACCAGAATCCATGGCCATATTTTTCTGCTGTTTTTTCTGCCTTTCACGTTCTATCTCTCCTTGCCAAACATCTTGTATTACAGAATATAGTATCAAAGCTATCTACCTGAAAAAGATACGGCCGTTTACATCTGAATTGTATCACCTTTTTCTTTCAGAAACAGCCCCGATTGAACTGCAACCGGGGCTCAATTGATATTCCATTCCTGAAAGTGTTCCTGTGCGTCACGCAATCAGAATCTGCTTTTTCCAGCCGCTTTCGATTCTCTTTTCCAGTTCCTCCAGAGAAACAAGCCCGCCGAGAGCACTGTAATCCTCAACACAGGCCGCTCCTGCAGCTGAGGCAAGCGTCACACAGCTTTTCAGCCCGTCTCCCCTCAGCATTGCCGTAAGAAATGCAGCAATCGCAACATCTCCTGCGCCAGTTGCCGAACGGACAGCCACCGGTTCAAAACTTGGGATAAACCCTTTTTTCCCCTCCCACTGATCCACCGGAAGTCCGAGCTGCCTGACAAAACGGCTGTATCTCTTACAGGCATACCAGATGCCTGCCGTTCCGGCTTTTAGCATCACACAGGACGCTCCCAACGCAAGTGCTTCCTCCGCCATGCTCTCAAGCTCTGCAGTATTTGTCAGCAGACAAAGGTCTCCACCTTTCCGAACCAACTCCTCATACCGCTCTCTCCTGAGCATAAAGCACAGTTCCTCAAAGCTTGGAACAAAAAGATCGACAAACGGAAGCACCTTCTTCAGGATCGTTTTCCAGTCCGCCTTTCCTGCTTCCGCAGCAGGGTCTACCGCAGCCATGTCCAGCGATGTGATCACACCGTTTTCGTGCGCTTTTTTCATGATGCACAGCAGTTCCTCACCATCCTGCTGAAACATGCGCTTCATCAGCGGCGGATAGCCGAAATGCAGTAGATCAATGCCGCCAAGGTCTTCCTGTGTAATATCCTGTTCAGAAAAAGCATCATTGGCTCCCGGACAATGAAGAAACGTCCTGTCCACATCGGGTGGAGCTATAACAACCGTATATGATGTTGCACACTGGTCATCCGATTTGATATTTTCCTTTACACCGCAGGATTGAACCGCAGACCGGACCAGCTCACCAAAGCGGTCATCCCCTACTTTGCCGAGCAGCGTTACATCCGCCCCGAACAAGTGCATGGCAAGCCCGGTATTCGCGACAGCTCCGCCGGTAGAAATAGCGGCCGGACCGACGACAAACAGCTTTCCGGGATCCAGACTCACATCCCCCGCTTCCTGAGAGAAGACCGGTGTGATGTCCAGGCAGATATGCCCTGCTACCAGGACCTTTTTCATGATAAACTATCCCCTTCCCGGGAAGAACGGAACTCTGTTATTCTCTTTTGCCTGATGCTCCGTCCTGCATTTTACCGAATTCTGTTTATATTATAGCAAAAAGAGAAGAATTTTTCCAGCCCTATTACAGCTCTATCCTTTGAAGAATTGCTTTCGTCATTTCAGTGCAGGAGAGTTCCGTGTCCTCCGGTCCGGCGATATCCCGCGTACGGCATCCGTCGCTGAGCGCCTGATCAACAGCATTTTCGATGCAATCAGCAGCTTCATTCTGGTTGAGGGAATAACGAAGCATCATGGCTCCGGAGAGAATGGTGGCGATCGGGTTGCATCGCCCGGTCCCGGCGTATTTGGGCGCCGAACCATGGATTGGTTCATAAAGCCCTCTCGTCCCATCCCCCAGCGAAGCGGACGGAAGCATGCCGATTGACCCGGTAAGCTGGCTCATCTCATCGGAAAGAATATCCCCGAACATATTCGATGTGACAATCACATCAAACTGTGCCGGGTTTCGGATAAGCTGCTGCGCTGTATTGTCTACGAGCATATCCTCCACCGTAACGCCTTCGTATTCTTCCGCAACCCGGTGAACCGTTTCACGCCAGAGACGTGAAGACTCCAACACATTGGCCTTATCCACACTCGTCACCTTGCCGCGACGTTTCTGTGCAGCCGAAAAGGCAACGCGGGCAATCCGTTCGATCTCCATAACGGAATAGCATTCTGTGTCATATGCTTCCGGGCCGTATTTGCCTGTTCTTCTGCCGCGCTCCCCAAAGTATATTCCACCTGTCAGTTCACGGACAATGACAAGATCAAAGCCATTGGCTACAAGATCCGGACGAAGCATACATTTTTCCGCCAGCGCAGGATAAAGCCTGGCCGGGCGGAGATTCGTATAGAGGCCAAGGATACTGCGGATTTGCAGCAGCCCTTTTTCCGGGCGGATGTTTGCGGGCAGGTCATCCCATTTCGGGCCGCCAACGGCTCCCAGCAGGACTGAATCGGAAGCAAGGCACCCATCAACAGTTTCCTGCGGAAGGGGTACTCCTGTCTTGTCAATGGCTGCGCCGCCAAGCAGATAGTCATGAAAAGCCATGGTAAAACCGAATGCTTTCCCTGTTTTCTCCAGAACAGCAACTGCGCTTTCAACAATTTCCGGGCCGATGCCGTCGCCTTTTAACAGTGCAATCTGATACTCCATAACGTATTTATCCTTTCTGCCGAGCCTTCAGATAAGGGAGAAGCCCGCCGTGTGCAATAATATTTTCAATAAAAGGCGGGAAGGCAACTGCCTGAAAATCCTCTCCTGTGGTCTCATCCCGGATTACGCCGGTGGCGAAATCAACCGAAACGGTGTCTCCGTTCTGAATCGCTTCTGCAGCTTCCGGGCACTCCAAAATAGGGAAACCGATATTGATGGCGTTGCGGTAGAAAATACGTGCAAAGCTTGCAGCGATTACACAGGCGATCCCGCTCGCCTGAATGGCGACTGGAGCATGCTCACGCGAGGAGCCGCAACCGAAATTCCAGCCTCCGACCATAATATCGCCGTTGTGCGGAGCTGCTGCAAACGAGGGATCAATATCTTCCATGCAGTGCTTTGCCAATTCGTCAGGTGAGGGAGCATTCAGATATCGTGCAGGGATAATCACATCCGTGTCAACATTGTTGCCATACTTGAAAACTTTCCCGGTAACCATTGTTATTCCTCCTCATAAAGATCTGCCGGAGAGGCCAGAAAGCCCTTGACCGCACTTGCCGCCGCAACAGCAGGAGAGGCAAGAATCACTTCGCTTTTTGTGTGCCCCATACGTCCGACAAAGTTTCTGTTTGTGGTAGAAACAGCGCGTTCTCCTTCCGCCAGACACCCCATGTGCCCACCGAGGCAGGGGCCGCACGTCGGCACGGAGAAAACACATCCCGCTTCCAGAAAGATTTCCGTAAGCCCTTCTCTCAAACACTGCAGGCTGATCTCCTGCGTAGCCGGAATCACAATGCACCGAATCCCCGGAGCGACTTTTCTGCCCTTCAGCAGCTTTGCCGCACTGCGCATATCAGAGATGCGCCCATTCGTGCAGGAACCGATAACAACCTGGTCAATAGCCATCCCTTTTACCTCGTCGATGACACGGGTGTTGGATGGGAGATGCGGCAGCGACACAGTCGGCTGCAATGCGCCGAGGTCGATCTCCACTGTGGATTCGTATTCCGCATCTGGGTCCGCCTCATAGGCAGTCCATGCCCGCGTCACTCTCCCGCTCACATAGGCGCGCGTCTTCTCATCCACCGGGAAAATGCCATTTTTTGCTCCGGCTTCGATAGCCATATTGGAGATGGTAAAGCGGTCGTCCATAGAGAGCTCTGCAACACCGGGACCTGTGAATTCCAGAGAGCGGTACAGTGCACCGTCCACTCCGATTTTCCCGATCAGATGAAGAATCACATCTTTTCCGCTGACCCATCTCCCCGGCTTCCCCGTCAGTTCCACACGGATTGCCGCAGGAACTTTAAACCAGTTCTCCCCTGACGCCATCCCGGCAGCCATATCGGTTGAACCGACACCGGTCGAAAATGCCCCCAGTGCACCGTACGTACAGGTGTGGCTGTCTGCTCCGATGATCACCTCACCGGGAGCAACCAGACCTTTCTCCGGAAGAAGCGCATGTTCGATGCCTACCTCCCCGACGTCATAAAAGTGCGTGATGGAAAAGCGCTTTGCAAACTCGCGGGATGTTTTACAAAGCTGTGCCGACTTGATATCCTTACAGGGTGTATAATGGTCGAGGAGAATGGCAATTTTATCCCTGTCAAAGATTTCTGAAAATCCTGTCTCCTCAAAAACCTTTACAGCAACGGGAGTCGTAACATCATTTCCCAACACAAGATCCAGTTTCGCTTCGATGAGATCTCCCGCTTTCACAGAAGCGAGCCCTGCATGTGCCGCAAGGATTTTCTGCGTCATCGTCATCCCCATGGATTAAGCCTCCTTTTTCGCTGTAGCGGCGCACAACTTATTGACCGCCATAATATAAGCAACAATGCTTGCCTCCATGACGTCGGTGGAAAGCCCTTTTCCTGTGTAGGTCCGCCCCTCCGAAATAAGCTTTACCGTGACATCTCCGAGTGTATCTTTGCCTTGGGACACTGAGTGTATATTATAGATATCAAAGGTGTGCGGTGCCGGCTTCACGATGTTGTCAATGGCATTGAAGGCTGCATCAATAGGTCCGTCACCAAGGCATACCTCTTCATATTTTTCTCCGTCTTTTTCCAGGTTGACGGTGCAGGTTGCAGTAGTAAAGTTTGAAGTATGCATCGAGAACCAGTTCAGCTTATACCCGTTTTCATCGGCATCCTCTTCCGAACGGATGCAGTGTTCCGCAATAGCTTCCAGGTCCGCATCGGTGATATCCTTTTTCTTGTCGCAAAGGTCTTTGAATTCTGCAAAGCATGCCAGCAATTCTTCTTTGCTGAGGCTGTAACCGAGATCGCGAAGCCTCTCCTCCACCGCATGCTTGCCGGAATGCTTACCCAGCACAATATTGTTGGTCTGAATACCCAGCGCTTCCGGTGTCATGATCTCATAGGTCTGTTTATTTGCCAGCACACCGTGCTGATGGATTCCGGATTCGTGAGCAAAGGCGTTTCGCCCTACGATGGGTTTGTTCAGCGGAGCCGTTTGTCCGATAATATTGTATACCGTCCTGCTGGCGCGAGAGATCTGTGAGGTATCGATGCGTGTAACAAAGGGATACAGGGCAGGCCGTGTACGCATGGCCATAATCACTTCTTCCAGCGCCGTGTTTCCTGCCCGTTCTCCGAGACCGTTAACCGTGCATTCGATCTGTCTTGCACCGCCCAGCACTCCGGCAAGCGAGTTGGCCGTTGCAAGCCCAAGATCGTCATGGCAGTGGACAGAGAAAACCGCTTTGTCACTGTCCGGCACCTTTTCACGCAGATATGCAATCAGATCGCGCATTTCCACCGGCGTCGTATAACCGACAGTATCCGGGATATTCACCGTTGTTGCTCCGGCACGGATAGCGGTGTCGACAATTTTTACCAGGAAGTCCCAGTCGGAACGAGTGGCATCCTCTGCTGAAAACTCGACGTCAGAACAGTATTTTTTTGCATGAGCCGTCATAGCTGCAGTGGCTTCCAGAACCTGCTCCGGTGTCATCTTCAGCTTATATTCCATGTGCAGCGGACTTGTGGCAAGAAACAGGTGAATTCTCGGAGAAGCAGCTTCTTTCACGGCCTCCCAGGCAGTGTCGATATCTTTTCGGTTTGCCCGGGCGAGAGATGCCACTGTGCATTCCTTCACGGTTTCGGCAATCGTTTTGACCGATTCGAAATCACCGGGAGATGAAATGGCGAACCCTGCTTCGATAATATCTACCTTCATCCGCTCCAGACAACGCGCCACTTCTATTTTTTCCTTGAGATTCATCGAACAACCGGGTGACTGTTCTCCATCGCGAAGAGTAGTGTCGAATATAACGATCTGATCCATTTGCTATGCTTCCTTTCTTTCCTTTTCAAGTGAAATTTGCTGCTGCTTGTTCTGCCGCAAAACAAAAATACCGCGCGATCCGAAAAGCCAGATCACACGGTGACAGAAACCCAACAAAACCTGTACAGAAGCCTGTACAACAATTTTATTCCCGGTCTGTTATACCAGACCGAATCTTCCAACCGGTTTCAGAGCATGACTTTTCGCGCTGTTCCTGTGATCGGTAAGTCGCAAAGAAGCAGCGCCGGTAAGCAACAGATTGCTCTGAACGGAGTAACCCATGAAAGTACCTCACCCTTTGGAAGCTGTTGCGATACTAACACAAGGGCAAAACAATGTCAATTGTCAAAATGAAAGTTCATTCATTTTTATTCAAAACCAATCAGAACGGATTCCCGCTCCGAATGATTTTTATGAATGTTGCCCTCTTCCTGTTTATCAGAGAAAGAAACGCTTTTCACTCCGGCAGATTCTTCTTGCACGATTTTCTTTTCCGGGGTATAGTTGAAACAGATTTTGCCGAGGAGGTTTTACAATGTCACTTGCAAGCATGATTTTTCGTGCAAACTGTAAGCACAACGATAGAAAGCGCGATGCCGGCCTGACAACTCCTGATGATATCATCCGTTTCGATAACATTTCTTACGGCCCTTACGGAAAATGGAATCTGCTGGATGTCTACCGCCCGAAAGAAGCAAAGAGAGATCTGCCGGTTATCGTCAGTGTCCACGGAGGCGGATGGGTATACGGAGATAAGGATTTGTATCAGTATTACTGCATGAGCCTTGCCCAGCAGGGCTTCGCGGTAGTGAATTATACCTACCGTCTCGCACCAAACTTCAAATTCCCGGCTTCGCTGGAAGATACCAACAGTGTTTTCCAGTGGGTGCTGAAGCATACAGATCAGTACGGCTTTGATGCGGAACATATCTTTGCCGTCGGTGACAGTGCAGGCGCACATAACCTCGGCCTTTATTGTTGTGTCTGTGCAGATCCATCCTACGCTGAAACCTATCCTTTCACTCCGCCGGAGGGCTTCCTGCCAACTGCAGTCGCACTGAACTGTGGTGTTTATCAGATCCATAAAGGGAAGAAAAAGGATCTGACTGCATGGCTTATGGCGGATGTCTTACCAAAAAAAGGTACAGAAGCAGAACTGAAACGGATCAGTGTGATAGAGCATCTTTCACCGGCTTTTCCTCCCACTTTTCTGATGACATGCGAAGGAGACTTCCTCGCGGAAGCCGCTCCACCCATGGCAGAAGCACTGCGTGCAGCCGGTGTACCTGTTGAATACCGTTATTA
>JAGCAN010000248.1 GCA_017652685.1 Oscillospiraceae bacterium | reverse complement strand
GCGGAAGATCGCTCTCACGATCTCGTAAAGGCTGCTGACAAGCTGAGCGCCTACCTCAAGTGCATTGAGGAACGGAGGGCAGGAAATGACGAATTCCTGTCCGCTGAGAAACAGACACGGAAAATCCTGGAAGACAGTCCTCTTCCCGAAGTCCATTATTTCCTGGAACATTTTGTTCCTGCGTTTGAGCTCACACTCGACGAGCTCGGTACTATTGATACGCTGTAAAAAACCCGACCCGCAACCGCAAAACTCTGACGAACCCTGTCCATCAGAAGGAGGAACCATACCATGAAGAAGAAAAGACGCAGTGCGAAGAGGATTATCGGCGGAATACTGTTTATCGCCGCTTTTATTGTCTTTGCTTACATCAGCTGCTCGGTTGCCGTTCACAGCAGTGACCTTGAAAACTGTGAAGACACCTATCTTTACAGAGTATACGGTTATGACCGGAACCGCTATCTCCGAAATCATGACCGTGCAGATGAAGTAGAAGATGATTATTCCGTCTCCGATGAAACAGGAGAAGTTGTCGCACTTCCGGCCGCAGCACCAGCTGCGGCCGTTGTCCCGGAAACGGTTCCTGTCCCTTCCGATCCCGAACCAACAGTTGAGCCAACGCCCGAGCCCACTCCCGCTCCAACCCGCGCAGAGCTCAACGCTGCTGCACTCGGGCTTCCCGCTCCTCCTGACATTGACATCAACGACTGGCAGTATATCCTCGTCAACGGAGAACACCCACTCGATCCGCCTGACTATGCACCTGCAAATCTTGTTTACCTCAACATGACGGGCGACGACACGGACATCCGCACCGGCTATGACGGCAACCGCCAGGTTGTCGATGCATTGATTGCCCAGCCGCTCATCGACATGACCCAGGCCTGTAAAGCAGCCGGACTGCCGGTCTATCTCTCTTCTGGCTATCGCAGTTATTCCGAACAGGCTGCAAATTTCAAACGCGTCTGTGAAAACAACGGCATCTCTGATGGAAAAAATTACGATGGTTATTATATTACCATGCCGGCCGGCTGCAGCGAGCACCAGACGGCTCTCTGCTGTGACATCACTGATTATTACCATCAGATAAAAAATGATGCCATCGCAGAAGTTGCAACCGTGCAGTGGCTGATGGAACACTGCTCTGATTATGGGTTTATTCTGCGTTTCCCGACAGACAAACGGGAAATTACACAGGTGATGGGAGAATCCTGGCACTTCCGCTATGTGGGCCTGGAAGCCGCAAAATACATGACGGAAAACAACCTTTGCCTGGAAGAGTTTGTCGCCCTGTACAACACCTGATTCTTTATTTCCATATAAAATGTTAAAAATCCTCCGGATCGACCGGAGGATTTTGTATTTTTCGGGTTCAGAAATCGAACGTATGCGGAAGAAGCTCCGAAAGCTTATAGCTGACATATCTCCCGCCTGCTTTGGCGCAGAGCACTTCCATATCCGGGGAGAATTCCGCCAGAAACTGCCGGCAGGCACCGCATGGTGTACACCAGTTCTGGCTGTCGGCATAGATTGCGATCCTGCGAAACTTCCGGTGCCCTTCGCTGACTGCTTTGCAGCATGCTGTCCGTTCTGCACAGATCGTGCTGCCCAACGCGGCATTTTCGACATTGCAGCCTGTAAAGATGGTACCGTCTTCACATTCAAGCGCAGCTCCCACCGCAAAATGGGAATAGGGAATGTAGGCGTTCAGTGATGCTTCTCTCGCTGCTGACATCAGCTCTCTGTCTGTCATTTATTCTCTCTTACCCTCCTTTGAATTGTATTATCCAGTTTGGAAAATTATACAACGGATTGCCCATATTTGCATCAATCCCACGGATTGCCTGGCGGTGAGAAATAATCTGCTGCTTCTCAAACCCGATGATAACCATATGCGCTACGTTAGCAAGAACATATTCCGCAAACGTGCGATAGTTATTCTTGCGGCTGGAGTCCCCCGATGCCAGATAGTTGTACAGATAGGTTTCATAGCCGTTTCCCAGAGAGTGGGAATAGTTGATGCAGGAGCCTTTGTTCCTCTCGGACCGCTCCTGAAGGAGCTGGGTAATATCAAAATTGTTCCGCAGCTTGACCTCTGCATAGTACATGTCGAATTCGATTTCTACAAAGTCCTCGTCTTCTTTTTCTTCTTTGGTGAGATCCTCATAGTCTGTAAGCGCATTGTAATAATCCTTCCAGGTGAGCTCCCGCACATTGACTTTTATCCCGATCTCCAGCATATCATCCGCAAATCGGTTTACAACGCCGGCTTTGGCAGAGCTGTCACTGCACAGAATAATGGTGATAATCAGATCCTCATCATTTCCGTTCATGAGTTCCATAAAGCCGTCTTCATCATAATCGCGGATCCCGTTGTTTTCCAGAATGACTTTACACCGCTCCAGGTTGTAGGCAAGCGCTGAATTCAGATCAGACGGGAACTCCGCACATGTCGGATACATCGGTATGGCGGAGGCTACAGCATTTCCGTTGAGCAGTTCTTCAAGATATGCCCGGTTGAATGCATATTGCATCGCATACCGGAATCCGCTCATCGCACCTACTCTGGTTTCCTGATTGAACCCCACAAAATGCATATTGGTCGTGGCATATGTGTGGATTTCATTGGTGCTGGCATACCCGAGGTTAGTATAGCTGGAAGGGTCATTGATAACCACGTCAATATAGGAGTCTTCAAAGGCGTTGATCACTTCTTCCGCCTGTGTATATTCCTTCAGATAAACCGTTTCAACCGGAAGGGTCTTGTAGGTCTTGTATCCTTCATAGGCGGTCAGAGAAACCAGTGTCTGTGTCGCTTCAGTTACCACATTGCCTTCTTCATCCAGCTCTTCGGGCGTCTCTTCAAACACATAATCATACGGTCCGCTGCCCAGCGGGAATTTTTCGTCATAGGATCCGTATTTAATCACCGGGATATTCAGTAGTTTGATAAATTGCGTGTCACCTACGCCAAGGGTAATATACAGCTTGTCATCTCCATCCTGCGCTGCCCCCTGATAGGTCGAAAACCTTCCGAGAAAGCGGTCAGAACTGACGGCGCGGTCAATGGAATATCGGACATCTCTCGCCGTAACCGGTGACCCGTCATGGAACGTGTGGGAATTATCGATGGTCAGAATCCAGGTCGTTCCGTTTTCATTGTATTCCCAGTCCGAGGCAATGCAGGAGATGACATTAAAGTCGTTGTCCACTTCCACAACGTTTTCATAAACCAGCGCACAAACGAGCTGGTTGAAATGGTTTGTGGCGATGAGCGGATTAAAGCTGTATCTTCTGTTGATATTCAGAGAAAACACGCTGTCCGCTGCCTCACCCATGGTAAGGTCTTTCCCTTCCGTAGAATCCGGAATGATTCCGGCGGAAAGGTTCGTACCTGGCAGAGTACATCCGGTTGTTAACGCCATCGCCAAAAGAAGCATCCATATGACCGATTTCTTAAAAAAACAATCCATGTTTTACCTCAGTACAATTCCGGCAACCATACTGCCGCGCGGAACACGAACCCGGTTCGTATATCTGGCTGACCAGAACTTTTCATGGCTGCAAACCGTGCATTCCTCGGAAATATCAATATTTTCTTCCCGAACGCCAAGCTGCATCAGCCTTCTTGCATTTGCCTTTCGAAGATCTACCATGTATTTTCCGTCCGCTCTCAGGGTCCAGAGACCTTCTGTTTCTCCCCCGAGATAAGCCGTCAGTGCTTCCGGCACATCGCTGTCCGTTTCAAAGCAGCACCTGCCAATTGCGGGGCCGAGGGCCGCACAGATATTCTCTGCCTTTGCGCCCAGGACTTCCATGGCACGTACTGCCTCCCCAAGGATGTCCCTTGCAGAGCTTCTCCAGCCGCAGTGTACCGCACCGGCCGCTG
>JAGCAN010000247.1 GCA_017652685.1 Oscillospiraceae bacterium | reverse complement strand
CATCGGACAATTCCGGTGGCCGGGAGCTTTTGGCATTATTTCAGTGCCAGAGATAGCGCCACATTCCCGCTTCCGAGGAGTTCTGTCAGTTCATCAGCCGTCCTGTCCGATATCCTTCCGAGCCGTGTATATGACCATGAATTGGAACCGTAGAACAAAACGATCTGATTCCCGGAGTAGAGAACAATATCGCCTGCAGTGGTCGTTGTCTGCACATCATTTCTCGGCAGTCTTGCACCTATGGGACCAACCTGTTCAAAACCTCCGTACATGGACATCTGAATGTCGAGAGGCTCTTTCGATACAAGATCGCGCAGAGCGGCTACTGACTCATTCTCCTCCCATAAAACGGATATTGGCTGCCCGTCGATTTTAAGTACCAGCTCGGTTTCCATCGGAACATCCTTCGTTGTCGTGATCTGTTGGCTTTTATGCTCTGCAGGCGGTTCCGCCTCCGTTTCAGTGCTCTCGGAGACCGCAGAAAGCGCCGTATCTTCCTTAACGACACCGGTTGAACCGGTATCGGTTGTTGACATGGATTCCGGCGCCTCTTTTTTTGCGCAGGCGCAAAGGGCAAACAGAAGGAGAAAGACAATACAGACGGTTGCTTGCTTATTCCAACGCTTTGCCGAACCGATACGCCTCATGCTGTTCCTCTTGCTTTCCGTCTGCTTCACCCGCATCGGAGATGCCGCCGCAGAACAGCGAGTCTGCAAGCTCCGCCTTTTCAAAGCAGGCGACCCAGCCCTGCAATCCGCTGACAGCTTTTTCGGGAACATCGTCTTCATCTTCCGTCGCTGTAGAGAGCATATACACCTTGCGGAACTTATAATCGGAAGGATACAGCGGATTCATACGATCCAGCAGTGTCTTCATCTGTCCGCTCATTTCGTAGTAATAAATCGGCGTAACGAATACGAGTGTATCCGCATTTTTGACCTTTTCAGCGATCTCGACGGCATCGTCCTTTATAACGCATTTCAGCGTCTTCTGACAGGCGAGGCAGCCGATGCAGAACCGAATATCTTTTTTCTTCAGACTGATGCACTCGACATCATGCCCCGCGTCCTTTGCGCCGCGGACCAGCTCCTCCGCCAATCGGTCTGAATTGCTCCTTGCCCGCAGGCTGGTTGTGATCACAAGCACCTTACTCATTTCATTCTCCTATTCTTTTTATGATTTTCGCCGGAACTCCGGCGGCGACAGTACTGGCCGGGACATCCTTTGTTACCACCGCTCCCGCAGCGATGATTGCACCGTCTCCGATGGTCACACCGGGTAACACCGTCACATTCGCCCCAAGCCAGACATCTTTGCCGATCACGATGCGGGAAGGAATCAGGTTCCCGCGCTTTTCCGGGTCGGGATTGTGGTTTAGCGTCGCCAGGACCGCATTGTGCCCGATCAGCGCGTTATCCCCGATCCAAACGCCCCCCTGATCTTGGAATCGGCAGCCTGAATTGATGAACACATTATGACCGAAGTGGATGTTCTTCCCGCAGTCCGTATAGAACGGTGGAAAAAGTACAAATGAGGGCAAATCCGGCTGACCAGTCAGCTTCCGCATCAGCTCCACCAGTTCTTCCGGAGTATGATAGGCATTGTTCATCTCCATCGTGATACGCAGCGCTTCCTGGGAAAGGCCATGCATGAACAGGTGGTATTCCGATCCCGCTTCGATCTCCTCGCCTGTATCCATTTTTTCAAGAAAATCTTTTAATTCCATGATATCGTCTCACTGAGGCAAACCTTTCTTAACGGACTTCTTCGCCCGGAATGATGAAACTATCGTCAGGACCGTCGTCTGTTTCGGTGATTTCAGCTTTCCTGCTGCTGATCGCCGTGACAATGCCCGCACCGGTGTCCCTCGCCGTGATGACCGCTGCAACTGTGGCCTTCGCCGTGGTGATTCCCGTGATGACCGCATTGGACGTTCGGGTCATATTGAAGCGTTCCCGCCGTCAGCGCCTGAGCCGCGCTGTCCGCCGAACCGGACACGCCGCCGTAGAGTTTGATCCCGGCTTCCACCAATGCATTTCGCGCTCCCATGCCGATACCGCCGCAAATCAGAGAATCGACCTGCGCGGCTTTCAGAAAACCGGCCAGCGCGCCGTGGCCGCTGCCATTGGTGTTTACGATCTGTTCGGTGACAATTTTGCCTTCTTCCACGTCATAAAACTTGAACTGCCCGGTGTGACCGAAATGCTGGAAGATCTCTCCGTTTTCATAGGTTACTGCAATTCTCATACTGTCCGTTCCTTTCTGGATGATGCGTTCTGTTCCCTGATCTTTGAGCCGGTAATTCCCGCCGCGGATCAGGAGGTGTTTCCCGTCCACAAGAGCCTCTGCCATTTTACGGCGCGCGCTGTCGTAGATGGCGGTTACGGTGGAACGCGCCACTCCCATTCGTTCGGCACACTGCTCTTGGGTCATCCCTTCGCGGTCGAGCAGGCGAATCGTTTCAAACTCGTCCAGACTCATGATGACCGGCTCTTTGCTTGCGGTTTCCTCGGGGAAGAATTCCCAGCAATCCGGATAACCGCCGATCCATCTGCAACGTTGTTTTCTTGGCATAGGCGCCTCTCGTTTCTGACATATGTCAACAATAAAGAATAGCATCATTTCGGACATATGTCAATAACAGAACAGGCCCTGGTGCGATACCCCCGTTTTGCCGTTGACCTGCGCGGTGATAAGAATCACGATCCCAAGACTGCGGTGTACCCGTTTCAGCGGACCCCTTCACCCGGCATGAAGGCATCCGCTCTATAGGGTGCGTGTCACACGCTTCACCATTCCGGCTCAGGCGGAAACCGCATACCCGCCGCCGCGCTGGTTTGAACCGGATATTCATCAATGTGCCCATAACAAAAACGCCAGGAGCCGCTATTCCGTTCCGTTCGGAAGAGAAACGAAAATCTGCCGGCATGTCACCGGAACGGCGGTATTATTATTCCATCCGCTTTCGGAACATATACGCCGCCGAGGTGAGCGTTACCGCCGAAATGACAAAAAGCGGAATCAAATTCTGGCAGACCGCGATTGGCGACATGCCCCGCATAAAAAGGCCCT
>JAGCAN010000246.1 GCA_017652685.1 Oscillospiraceae bacterium | reverse complement strand
GATTGATCTTGCTTCCATTCTGAGAAGTCACCCTGCGCTGCTTGGCAAACATCACGAAGCGACAGCTTCGCTGCCGATTCTGCTCAAGCTGATCGATGCAAAAGAAGATCTTTCCATCGGGGTGCACCTGGATGGAAAGATCTTCTTTTGCATCGATCAGCTTGATCAGAATCGGCAGCGAAGCTGTCGCTTCGTGATGTTTGCCAAGCAGCGCAGGGTGACTTCTCAGAATGGAAGCAAGATCAATCCCGTCAAACGGTCCGCTGGCAGCGATACTTACCCCATCTGGATTGGCAGAACATTCCCATGTCTCTGCCAGCGGCGAAACGGAGATGCCCTTGGAGAAATCTTCATTCAACCGGTTCCCGCCCCAAAGGTAGTCTTTGGCAGCAGGGCGGAGCAGAAATGGTTCTCTAATCCAGTTCGAACTTCTGTTTGTCATAAGCAGAAATCTCCCTGCCGAGCTGTATCTCAATCAGCCTCATCTCCGTCTCGGCACGAATGGTATGCCTGCATCCGGCGTTGACAGCAATCACCTCTCCCGGCGAAACTTTCCGTTCCATCCCGTCCACGATGACAGTTCCGGTTCCGGTAGTGATAGTCCAGACTTCATCCCGGTGCTGATGGCTGTGATAGCTCATGGAAGCACCTGACCGGATGACGATCTGGGCGGTCAGGCTGTTCCGATCAACCTCCAGAACACGGTACTCCCCCCAGGATTTTTCGGCATATTTCACTTCCTGGCTGAGCTGATCCACATACTGCTTGATATAACCGGACTGCACCTTGTCAGAAACGAGGATACCATCGGGACTTGCGGAGATGACAACATCTTTCAGGCCCATTGCCAGGATGGGTAAGTCAAGTTCGTTGAGAATGTGCACGTTTTCACAGGTGTTGTCCAGGATTCCGTTTCCGATAACCTGTTCAGTCATTGCTTCGGTCAGTGTGTTCCAGGTGCCAATGTCCTTCCATTCGCCCTCGTAGCGGACATACTGGATTATGGGCTCCTTTTCCACTACAGCATAGTCAAAACTGATTTTCTGGAGGCGGTCATAATTCTCATAGAGGAAGGTATAGCTGGCGTCGCCCAGCAGCTCTTTTGCTTTGGCAAGCAGGTAATTCAATTTATAACCGAAAACGCCACCGTTCCAGAGAGCACCGTTTTCAATATAGGCCTTTGCAGCCTGCCGATCGGGCTTTTCAACAAAGCGATCCACCACACCGACTGAACCTGCTTTTTTCGGAATAATATACCCATACTTATCGCTCGGATATGTTGGCTCAATTCCCATTAGTACGATGTTGGCCTCGCCTTTATCAACCTGGGCAGAGATGGCTTTCAGCGTTTCAAAATAACTGTCTTCCACGTATGGATCCACCGGACAGACGATTACAGCCTCATCACCGTCCACTTGACGGATATCATGGAGATAGGCGGAGGCTATAGCAATTGCCGGGAATGTGTCTCTCCGGCAGGGCTCAATGGAAACACCTACATTGTCTCCGAGCTGGTTGTGGATGGAAGAAAGTTGTGTTTTAGAAGTGGCAATGGTAAGAGACGCTTCCGGGGCTACCTTCCTGAGCTGACGGCAGACACGCTGCACCATTGACTCAAAACTGCCGTCTTCTCTTCGAAATATTTTGATAAACTGCTTGGAACGGATTTCGTTGGAAAGAGGCCAGAGGCGTTTTCCGGATCCGCCGGACAGAAGAATAATCTGCATACCGTTTTCTCCTCATTTTCTGTTCCTTTTTTGCCATTATACCACAGCAGAAGAAAACTGCAATGAAATTTGCAACTGTCGAAAGAATATGGTAAAATGCAGACAATCGAGAGAGGAAAACAGAGGGTATCGATGAAAGAAAGACCTGAACGGAAAACAGAAAAGCACAGAAGAAACCGGGCTCTGCTATGGCAATTCCTGAAAGGGAGCAAGGCACTGTATGCGGTGAGCATTCTGTCCGCAGGAATCACTGCTCTGGCGGATATGGCGGAGCCTCAGGTAATCCGTATGGCGGTAGACAATGCACTTGGTGGGAAAGAAGCTGCATACAGTAAGCCTGTGATGGCCGTTGCAGATGCACTGGGTGGGTTTGCCTATCTTGGCCGGCATATCTGGATTATGGCGATAGGTATCCTTTGTATTGCGCTGGTGCGTGTTTTTTCGCAGTATATCTTTCGCGTTTCAAATACCAAAGCATCAGAAACCCTGGTAAAAAATATGCGCGATCAGCTTTTCTCCCATATCGAACGGCTTCCTTTCAGCTGGCATATGAAAAATCATACCGGAGATATCATTCAGCGCTGTACATCAGATGTGGATACCCTGCGAAACTTTGTTTCAGAGCAGCTTACGTCCGTATTTCGCATTGTTCTCCTGGTTGCCCTTTCGCTGAGTTTTATGCTCTCCATGAATCCGAAGCTTACACTGATCTCGTTCCTCCCGCTTCCTGTCATTTTGGTTTATTCTCTGATCTTTTACAGAAAGGTCGGCGAAGGTTTTCTGGACTGCGATGAAAATGAGGGAAAGCTCTCCGATATGGTTCAGGAAAACCTGACCGGAGTACGGGTTGTGCGTGCATTTGGGGCGGAACGCCGGGAAAAAGAACGATTTGAAGCACAGAACGAATACTATACCGGGCTTTGGGTGAAACTTGGAAAAATCCTGAGCCTTTACTGGAGCAGCCAGGATATTCTCTCCGGAGTTCAGATGCTGCTTGTGGTAGTATTCGGTGCGGCCTTCTGCATCAGCGAAGAGATGACCTCAGGGGAATACATTGCCTTTCTGGCCTATAATACGATGCTGATCTGGCCGGTCAGAATGCTCGGCAGGATGATTACGGAGATGTCAAAAGCCGGGGTTTCCATCGGAAGAATCGAAGAGATTATGGCTGCAGAAGAGGAGCGGGATCGCCCGGGTGCTATCGAACCTCCGCTCAATGGAGATATCTGTTTTGAGCATGTCTCGTTTAGCTATGAAAACGGGCCGGAAATACTCCACGATATCAGCTTCACGGTGAAAGCCGGGTCAACGCTTGGCATCATTGCAGGCACGGGGATGGGAAAATCAACTCTGATGTATCTGCTGGACAGAATGATGGAACTCCCGGATGGCCATGGCCGCATCACCATCGGAGGAGTAGATATCCGGAATATCAAAACAGCATGGCTGAGAAAAAACATAGGGTTTGTTATGCAGGAGCCGTTCCTTTTTTCCCGCACCATTGCTGAGAATATAGCCATTGCTACTCCCAATGCGGGGTTGGAAGAGATTCGCACGGCTTCCCGGGCGGCCTGCCTGGATGAAACGGTTTCCTCTTTCTCAAAGGGTTATGACACATTTGTCGGCGAGCGCGGTGTAACACTGTCCGGGGGGCAGAAGCAGCGCGTGGCTATTGCGAGGACTCTGATTTCTGCCACTCCTATTATGATTTTTGACGATTCTCTCTCTGCCGTCGATACCGAGACGGATGCGAGAATCCGGGCGGAGCTGGAACTGCGTTTTGGTACGGCAAGCATTTTTCTCATTTCGCACCGGATTACAACGCTCTCCAGGGCGGACAAAATTCTCGTTCTGGACAACGGACGTATTTCTCAGGAAGGAACCCATGAGGAACTGATCCGGCAGGACGGTGTCTATCGTGAGATCTATGAGATCCAGTCCGGCATCAGAGAGGAGGCGGTGTAATGGAAGAAAAGCAGGAATCCATACGCCTCCGGTTTTTCGGAATTGACAGAATGCTTCCTTTCCTTTCTGCATATAAAAAGGAACTGTTTGTCATGGTGCTTCTTGCCATGGCTGGAACGGCAACCGATGTGTTTGTGCCGGTGCTGCAGCGCTACGCATTGAATCACTTTGTTATGCAGAAAACACTGGACACGCTTCCGCTCTTTCTTGTAGTGTATGTGGCTGCGGTTGTCTTCGCTGGCGTGATGAACTATATTTCCTGTAAGCTTGCCACAGAAATTGAAGTCTGGCTTGACCGTGATATGCGCAACAAAGCGTTTGAACATCTGCAGACGCTTTCCTTTTCCTATTTTAATCGAAACAGCGTCGGCTATATTCATGCCCGTGTGATGAGTGACACCTCCAGGTTAGGTACTATTTTTTCGTGGTCTCTGATTGAGAGTGTCTGGCATGGAGCCTATCTGGTTGGTTCCGTGGTGGTTATGCTTGTCATCAATATCAGGCTTGCACTTCTCGTGATGATGATTTTACCGCTGGTTACGCTTCTATTCGCGTATTTTCAGAAGAGAATGATAGCGGTGAATCGACAGGTGCGAGAGATTAACGGCAGAATAACGGGAAACTTCAATGAAGGGATCACCGGGGCGAGGACAATCAAATCGCTGGTAATCGAAAAGAAAATGGAAGATGATTTCCAAAAGGACACGTCTGCCATACGAAGGAAATCTGTTGAAGCTTCAAGGCTGAGAGGGCTTTTTGCTGCAGCAACTGCCTTTTCTTCCTCACTTGCCATTGCTGTTCTGCTCTGGCGCGGAGGGGTCATTGTAAAATCGGATATCGGCACATTTTCGATGTTTATGACCTATGCACAGGGAATGATGGAACCGGTGAGATGGCTTGTAGATGTCATTTCTGACCTGATTACCGGCCAGGTGAACATTGAACGGTATACGAGACTACTCTCTGCACAGTCCGATGTCATGGATTCCGACGAAGTAATCTCCCGCTACGGAGACAGCTTTTCTCCCAGACAAGAGAATTGGGAACCAATTCGGGGTGATATTGAACTGAGAGACGTCAGCTTCCGCTATCCTGACGGGGACGAAACTGTCCTGGAGCATTTTTCCCTGAAAATTCCGTTTGGCACAAATCTCGCGATTGTCGGCCAGACGGGAGCGGGGAAGTCGAGCCTTGCCAATCTGATTTGCCGTTTCTACGAACCGACATCCGGCAGCGTTCTGATCGATGGGAAGGATGCCCGTGAGCGGTCTCAGCTGTGGCTGCATTCGGTAATCGGATGTGTGCTGCAGACGCCGCATCTATTCTCCGGTACAATACGGGAAAACCTTCTCTACGGCAATCCGGAGGCTACGGAAGATCAGATTCTGCAATCACTCCGGCTGGTTTCCGCTGATAGTGTCGTTAATCACCTTGAAAAAGGGCTGGATACCGACGTCGGGGAAGGTGGCGATCTTTTATCCACCGGAGAAAAACAGCTTATTTCTTTCGCACGCGCTATTTTGGCAGATCCGAAAATTCTGATTCTGGATGAAGCCACGGCTTCTGTAGATACCATTACAGAGCAGAAAATCCAGTCTGCAATGGAAGCAGTGATTCAGAATCGGACCTCTATTGTGATTGCGCACCGCCTTTCCACTGTCCGTAATGCAGATCTTATTCTTGTCGTCGATGACGGAAAAATCTGCGAGCAGGGAACACATGAAGAGCTGATGAGAAAACGCGGTGTATACTATCATTACTATATTCGCCAGTATGAGGATGAAGCTACAGGCGCAGTCCTCAATGGATGAAAAAGGAGGCTTAAATGGAAAGGCTGTATGAGATTTCCCATATAAAAGAAAAGCAGTTCAATTGGAGTAATATTCCTGAAATTCCCATCGACAATGTTCTCTGGGAACCGGGTTGCGGTGTCAGGGCTTTTGCCCGCCTTTGCTATGATGATGAAGCCCTTTATGTTTCCCTTCGGGCAGTTGAGGCACACATTCGTGCCGAATATACAGTGCCGCTGTCTCCCGTGCATCGTGACAGCTGTTTGGAATTTTTTTTCATGCCCGAGCGAGGAGAGCGCTATTTCAACTTTGAGGTCAATCCGAACGGGTGTATGCATATCGGCTTCGGGCATAATCGTGCCGACCGGGTGATTCTTGCCCGTCGGGATGATATGGAGTTTTTCTGCATCAAACCGGAGAGAACCCCGAACGGCTGGGCGGTTTCTTATCGTGTTCCTCTTTCTTTTCTTCAACTTTTTTATCCTGATTTTTCCTTTTCCGGTTTACTCCGGGCAAATGCCTATAAGTGTGGGGATGATACAGCGCATCCTCATTACCTTTCGTGGAATCCTGTCACTTCAACGCAGCCCGACTTCCACCGCCCGGAAGATTTTGGGATTATGAAGTTTGAATAGAAAAACGTTACATGCCCCCTGTTCTGGATGTGCAGAACAGGGGGCATGTTGCGCATCAACATCTTCATAATTCTTTCCGTCCCGGATTGTCATGATTGTTGACTTTGAAATGCCATGTTCTCTTGCCAGTTTTGCCATCTGTTCATCGTTCTGGAGCCTTTCGGCAATTTCCAGAAGAAGTAAAACCTTTGAGCAATGAAAAGACAGAAAAGACAGGACCTTTTAAAAAATCTCATCATTCATGAAAAAAAGTCTTGCTTTATTACGCTAATGTGGTAATATACTACTCGGCTAAAGAAAAATATTAAAAACGGAGGAAATCTTTTATGAAAAAAACTTTTGCCGCTATATTGGTCATTGTCATGATCTTTTCTCTGAGCGCAGTTGCTCTTGCGGATGACGGGAAGGTCTTTATCATGGGGATCGATCCAGAGTATCCGCCTTTCAGTTATCTTGGTGACGACGGTGAGTACACCGGATTCGACGTGGAAGTTTGCCAGGCTGTGTGTGATTATCTTGGATGGAAGATGGAGATCTTTGGCGTGAACTGGGATGAGAAGCTGGTGCAGCTTGATTCCTTGGAATGTGACTGCGTCTGGTCTGGTATGACCATCCTTGACAGTATGAAGGAAGCAGGATACGTAATCTCTGAACCGTATTATGACAATACCCAGGTTCTCGTTGTGAAAGAAGACAGCGGCCTTGCCTCTTCCGCAGACCTTGAGGGAAAGATTGTTGCCGTGCAGCTGGGAACTTCCGGTGAGGCGCTCCTTAACGGCGATCTGGCAGATCTGGCGGCCACTTTTGGAAATATCGTCACTTGCGACAGCTTCCTGAAGTGCTTTACCGAACTGGAAGGAAATGCTGTGGATGCGGTGTTTGTTGATCTCCCGGTTGCAGCAAGCTACGCAGCTAATCATGATGGGCTGCTGATCATTGATGAGCAGCTTGGTGCTGAGCAGTATGGTATCGCATTTCGTTCCGGAGATGCCGAACTGTGCGCACAGGTTGAGGAAGCAATTCAGGCTCTGGTTGAAAACGGAACATATGCGGAGATTGCATCCAAGAGCGAGTACGTGGACATTGTCAACAATCTGCTGTTTCTGAATGCGAATGAAAGTGCTGCTTAAAGCAATATGAGCAGGAGCAGGTTTTCAGAAAGAAGCTCCTGATCCGGTTTGATTCCTATGTCATAAACCATTCTTTGCAGTGCGTTTATGCTTCGTGACAGTTTGATTGACTGTAAAAATATTGAAATGAAGCCCGAGAGCACCGTTACAAGGTGCTTTCGGGAAATTCTGTCTTGTCGCCGATTATTAAAGTATCAATTAAGAAAATGAGGGCCTCCTGATGTCATTAATGACTATGATTGTCAAAATGAGTGAGGGACTGGGAAAAACCTGTGCTATCTTTTTCCTGACCCTGCTCTTTTCTCTTCCTCTGGGAATGATTGTCGCACTGCTCCGGATGAGCAAAGTCAAAGTGGTATCCACTATTACCCGGTTTTTCATTACCGTAATCCGGGGAACCCCTTTGATGCTGCAGCTTCTGGCGGTGACCTACGGGCCGTACTATCTGTTCAGGGCTAACGTTTCCAGAAACAAGCTGATTCCGGTTGTCATTGCGTTTTCCATCAACTATGCGGCATATTTTGCGGAGATCTATCGTGGGGGGATTGAATCAATTTCCATCGGCCAGTATGAGGCAGCGGAAGTCCTGGGATATTCGAAGTTCCAGACTTTCATGCGTATCATTCTTCCTCAGGTGATTAAGAGGATTATGCCTAGCGTTACGAATGAAGTTGTCACATTGGTGAAAGATACATCTATGGCCTTTACTGTCTCCTATCAGGAGATGTTCACGATCGGCAAACAGATTGCAAACTCACAGACAAGTTTTATGCCTTTTGTGGTTGCCGGTGTGTTCTACTATATCTTCAATGCAATCGTTGACTATCTGATGGGCAGAATCGAGAAAAGCCTGGACTATTATCGGTGAGAGGAACAGCAGCAATGGCAGATTTTAATAATATGGAAAGCATGGGTGGGCAGAAAGCTAGAAATATTCTGGCTGTGAATGCTTTGCGGAAAGCATTCGGTTCTCTCCAAGTCCTGAAGGATATTTCCCTTCATGTCGAGCAGGGAAATGTAGTTTCAGTGATCGGTCCGTCGGGTTCTGGCAAGTCGACTTTACTGCGCTGTATCTCGTTCCTGGAGAAGGCAGACGGAGGAGATATCCTGTATGATGGACAGTATGCTGTGAAAGATGGCGTTTATGCTACGAAGGCAGAACTGAACCGGTTCCGAACAAGATTCGGATTGGTTTTTCAGAACTTCAATCTGTTTCCTCATTATTCCGTAATGAAAAACATTACGGAGCCGCCGATGATAAGAGGAGAGAACAGAGAGATAGTGACAGAACGGGCTTCGGCACTGTTGAAAAAAATGGGTCTTGAGGGGAAAGAGAATGCTTACCCCTGTCAGCTCTCCGGCGGCCAGCAGCAGCGTGTAGCGATTGCCCGTGCACTGGCGTTGAATCCAGAAATCCTTTTCTTCGATGAACCGACCAGTGCACTCGACCCGGAGCTAACGGGAGAAGTACTCAAAGTGATCCGGCAGTTGGCAGAGGAAAAAATGACGATGGTAGTGGTCACACATGAAATGCCGTTTGCGAGGGCAGTAAGCAATCGTGTAATCTTTATGGATAAGGGCGTCATTGTGGAGGAAGGACATCCCGAACAGGTATTGGGCAGTCCGCAGCAGGAGAGAACTAGGCAGTTCCTGAGAAATTATCAAAGGTGAATATCTCCTATTACGTCCTGGATCCGACGTCCAATATTACTATTCTGGCAGAAACACCTGTGCCTGTTGAATTACAGCCTTCTGTTGCTTCCAAGCTGATGATGGCGGAGCCGGAAGCAGAACAGATAGGTTTCCTCAGCAATGAGCCAGGCTGCGATATCGCTCTGCGTATGGCAGGAGGTGAATTCTGCGGAAATGCGGCCATGAGTGCTGCAGTGGTGGCTGCAACTCGAAAAGGGGAGGAAAGCAGCACAGCTGCGGTTCGCGTCTCTGGGGCGCCACATCCGGTGACAGTAAAGATAGAAAAACAAAGTGATGGTTCTTGGCTCGGGACTGTGAATATGCCTCGTCCTGTCAGATATCGCTTTATGGAATTACCAGGCGTCGCAAGCGTTCCCGTGGTTAGTTTTCCGGGTATTACGCATGTCATAGTGGAATTCCCGATGGAGAAGGATAAAGCAGAGTCACTCATCAGAGAGTGGTGTGCCTTTCTCGGCGCAGATGCTCTTGGTATCATGATCCTGAACAGGGCAGAATCCCGGTTGCATCCGCTTGTTTATGTTCCGTCAGCTGGAACGCTGTTCTGGGAAAACTCCTGTGCCAGTGGCACGACCGCCGTTGGTGCATTTCTTGCGGCTGAATCCGGAAAGTCGATCGAAAAGACGCTGCAGCAGCCGGGAGGAAACCTGACCATTACAGCGTCTGAAACCGGTGATCTCCTGCTGAGCGGAACCGTCCGCATCCGGAGACACGCAGTGTTTTAATATTCTGTTTTTATACTCCGTATAAAAGCAATCTCGCACTTTATGCTTTCTTCGCGCGCAGACGCGGAAGCCAATAGTCTTTGCCATATAAAGCAATTTCAATGAACAGGCACATGATAAGACCATAAAAAACATCAACAGCGGAATGCTGTTTGACAAAGCAGACGGAAAGGCAGATCATAAAGACAAAAATCGAAAGAAGGATCTTCCAGATCAGCTTCAGAGAGCAGTCTTTCCAGGCAACGGAGAGAATTGCGATGGAGTATCCCACGTGCAGGGAGGGGCAGACACCTGTACTGGTGTCAAAGGAATAGATAAAGCCCATCAGAGCTGTCAGTATATTCTGGCGGGGAAAAACCTCTGGCCGGAGATCCTGTCTGTTTGGATACACAATGTAGCAGATCATGGCAATAGCCTGGGTACACATGATAAAAATCTGCAGTTTTTTGAAGTTCTCCACGTCGGTCAGCAATGTATAGAGCAGGGAGCCGACCACAAGGAAAAACCATCCGCAGTAGAAAAACAGAAAATATTCATTAAAAGGGATCAGATCATCCAAGTGGCAGTGAATGGGGTGGCACTTCTCGATCGGGATGAGATTCTCTGTCAGAAAATAAAGGATAAAATAAACAATCCATCCTCCTAACAGCTTTAAATGGGAAAAGCGCGGTTCATTTAGTCTGCTGAGGGAAAAGCCGGAGTAGTCAATCAGTTCTTTCTTCATGGGAATAAACCTCGAGAGGGATGTTTTTCGGATAGTCTTTTTTTGCAATATTCGGATAAGGCACAACAGTATGCTCCGGCAGGGCTACAGCGAGAGCCGTAATGCCGTCCATCAGAGCATTGCAGATGCGTTTGCGCTCCTCTGCAATTGGTGCATCCGCGCAAAATCGGATTGGCTTTCCGTAGACCATGAGGCTTATCCTCGGAGCAATATAAAGCGGAACAAAACAGAGCTCTTTTCCGGTTTTTTTATAATAAAACCGGGCGAGATCCACAAATTTGTCCTGAAAGCAGTGTACAATATTATTGTGTTCATCATAGCATTCCGGAAAGATCACCACGCTGCTGCCCTCCTGAAGCCTCTCCACTGACTGGCGGAAGGTTGTGATCAGCCGTGTGTCGTGATAGACGGGGATGGTATGAGCATTGTTGAAAGTTATCACCGAAATCGGTGTGATAAGGTAGCTCAAAAGCCTGTAAAACCAGCGGACTGATTTCGGTTTACCAGACCAGAAATCCTGAAAAGCATAGGAAGGAACTTCTTTCCAGTGCATCATCTCGCCGATGCACCAGGTGTAATGCTTGCCGGGAGAATATATTTCTGCGGCAACCGGTCCGTTTGCCTGACTGTGGTTTCCGACGATCACGCAAGGCTCCTCCGGCAGATTTTCTGTTCCGGAAAGCTTGAACTTCGGGAAAATCAGCCAGGCGATCCATCTGATAATGCGGTAAATCCAATAGGTATGCTTATAACCCATGTTTTTTCCTCCTGTGTAAAACACATCACCACATCCTAACAGAAATGATCCCGGAAAGCAAGGAAAACAGACGGTTTTAAATCCGATGGAAAGAACAGAACGGTTATTTTCTGATCAACAAATAAATGACGAGTAAAAAGCTCAAAAACCGGGACAATGTGATTAAATGCACCTAACCGATACTGGTAAAAAAATTCTTCTTTTTTTGAAATTGGGAATTGATTTTTAAGCGGAATGTGCTATTATAAATTAAACCCTGACGGGAATAAGAGATGGAGGTATTCTGAATGTTCGTTATTGGTGATGATTGCCTGTCCTGCGGGACCTGCGCAGCAAATTGCCCTGCTGAAGCAATTGACATGGGCGATGTACATTACGAGATCGACCAGGACAAGTGCCTGCAGTGCGGTGCATGCCAGGCAAATTGCCCGGCAGACGCAATTTCTGAGGAATAAGATTCCTTAAAATGCCAGACAGAGGG
>JAGCAN010000245.1 GCA_017652685.1 Oscillospiraceae bacterium | reverse complement strand
GCAGGGTGTTTTTCTTGTGAAACAGGACAAAACTAAAAACCGGAACGAGCAGCATATAAAGAGCTGTGATAAAACCGGCCTTGCCGGCTGATGTGGTCAGCATACCGATTTGCTGGAAAAGACTGGCTGCTGTGAGAAAAACACCGCAGCACAGCCCACCGTACAGGGTGCTCTTCCGATAGGCTTTTTCCTCCTCAGAAGTACGTACGGGAGGAGTTTTCTTTTCTTTCTGCCGTAGCAGAAAGGAAACCGCAAGGATCGCGAGAGAAGCAAGGCTCATGCGCGCTGCTGTGAAGGTGATTGGTTCGATACTCTCCATACCGACGCGCTGAAAAGCAAACGAAGTTCCCCAGATCATCGCAGTCAAGGTCAGGAGAAGGCTGCCGAGTGTATTCTTCTGCATTCTTTTCTCCTATTCCATTTTAAATCCGTATTATCTTCTGAACATTTTGTAGAATTCTTCTGTGAATTCCTCCGGTGAGAGTTCAAAAAGACGTTCTGCAGTTTCTTCTGCTTCCTGAATATTATCCATCATGCCGATTGCCGTCTCACGGAAATCATGAAACAACTCTTTCCCGATCCGGCGTAATTTTTCGTGTTCAGCCATTCTCTGTGCCGTCACGGAGACGAGAAGATCGGAAGGATCCTTTTTCCTTCTTTGAAGCAGACCGGCTCTTTTCTGTTCCAGAACCCACTCATAACGCTCATAAGCTGCAGAAACACAATCCTCCCAGGAGAGATAGAGTTCATCCATCGCATTCTGGCCGACTTGATGAAGACGGGAAAGATCACCGCAGACACTGCCGAGCAGAGCTGCCAGGGCTTCTGGCGTCTCGTCGATGAGGAAGCCGTTATGCCCGTCCGTAATGCCTTCCGCGGCACAGGAATCCCTGACCAGTACGCTGGCAAGCCCACAGGCAGCAGCCTCCCGCACCACAAGGCCGTTGGTGTCAAATGTAGAGGGGAAAAGGAAAAGGTCTGCCCGGGTGTTCCAGGAGCGCAGCCTGTCGCGATCGTATATCGGCCCGGTAAAGATGCACCGATCGGTAATGCCGAGCTCTTCTGCCTTGCGCTCCAGCAGCTCCTGGTCAGGTCCTTTCCCGACAAAAACCATTCGAAAATCATGCCCAGCATCGGAGTAAAGCTTCAGCGCATCGAGGATCAGCGGAAGGCCTTTATACGTCATCATCCGCCCGACGAAAAGAAGAACCGGAACTCCCTGCGGGAGGTCATATCCCTTCGTCACCTCAGAAACGCTTTCTTCCGGAACGCGCCCTTTTGCAAAATCAACACCGTTGGTCATCACATGCGTTTCTCCGGAAAAGCCAAGAGCCTTCAGGCTCTCCCCTGCCCCTTTGCTGACCACCCACACATCATCACACGCTTCGATATTGCCCACCATGAGGCGAATCCCTTCGTCTGCCACTGGGCGGAGTTTAACCGTGCGACGAATATCTATATCATATTTGGTATGGTAAGTGAAGATGACGGGTGCATCCGTTTTCTCCCGAAGGATCCTTGCAATTATCGTTGCGGACGCAGGGCAGTGGGAATGAATGATATCCGGGCAGAAGTCTGCAAGCTCGGAGACCGCTTTTTCTGCAAAGGGATCTCCCGTGCGGTATCCGCTTGCAAGCGCTGTTGTATTATAACTTCTGTACGGTACTACCCGGTACGGGTATGAGGAATAGTCAGTGTCCGGGTAATGCGGAGTTCCTACAACCACCTCACAGGCATGGTCCTGCTGCAGAAAACTGGCATAATTCATAACGACATTTACAACACCGTCGATGACAGGCGGAAACGAATCGTTGAGAAGACATACTTTCATGCTGAGAAAAGATTCCTCCTGGAATAAAAAATCAGAAACAAAACAAAGAATATGCTGTAAAACGAAATCGCTTTACAGCATAAAAATACACCCACGAGGGGATTCGAACCTCCGACCTATCGCTTAGGAGGCGATCGCTCTATCCTGCTGAGCTACGTGGGCTTTTCCATAAGCTTTGTTATTCTACCGCAGAAAACCGCTTCTGTCAACACAAATCATCAACACAGGTATTTACAAAAGAATCATCTTTTTTTACCAATTTGTTGTTTTCAAAGAGAATAAACTATGCTATAATGCCTCGCTGTATGATTAAAAGAAAGGAGTAGGTTCGATGAACAAGACTCAGCTGATTAAGAAAGTTGCTGAAGAGTCCGGTCTGACTCGCATTAAGGCTGCTGCAGTTGTGGAAAATGTTTTCTCTACGATCGTTGACTCGGTTGCTGCTGGAGAGAGTGTTTCCGTACTGGGATTTGGCACTTTTGAAAAGAAGCATCGCGGTGCACGCCTTGGCCGCAATCCCCTGACGGGCGAGCCCATGGAATTTGCAGCAAGCGATACCCCGGTTTTCAAAGCAGGCAAGGCATTCAAAGATAAGGTGAATGGCTGATAGATGCTGAGGCTCCCTGTGAGCCTCAGTTTTTTATTTCTTGGGCGGAGCAGATGATACGATGGTTTTCGATTGGAAAAAAGACGGGCAAAGATTCCTTACTGTTGTTTTTGCAGCAATTCTTTTTGCTCTGAATATCAAAATTTTTGTTCGCGCCGGAGATCTTTTTCCGGGCGGCGTAACCGGACTTACGGTTCTGATCCAGCGGCTGGCAGAAAAATATGCAGGTGTTGAGATCCCATACACCCCGATCAACCTGCTTTTGAATGCTTTTCCCGTTTACATCGGGTTTCGGTATGTCGGAAAAAAGTTTACGCTGCTGTCGCTGCTGATGATCTTTATCAGCGGTGCCGTGACAGACCTGTTGCCTGCCTATGTTGTGACCGAAGACCCTCTGCTGATCGCTGTTTTCGGAGGAATTCTCGGAGGAAGTGCCGTCAGCCTCTGCCTGATGGCGGACGCCACGAGCGGCGGAACGGATTTCATTGCCATCTATCTGGCACAGAAACGCGGCATGGAAACCTGGAATCTAATCCTTGCCTTCAACACTGTTATTCTTTGTGTGGCCGGCTACTTCTTCGGATGGGAGGAAGCGCTCTATTCGATTATCTATCAGTTTGTCTCCACGCAGACGCTCCATGCGCTCTACCGGAATTACCAGCAGCAGACACTTCTCGTCGTAACGATGAAAGCACAGGATGTTTGTGATGCCATTGCCAAAGCAACACACCACGGCGCAACCATTCTGGACGCAGAGGGCTCCCATGATCACCAGCACAGGAAGCTGGTTTATTCCGTAGTCTCGGGTACGGACGCAAGAGCTGCGATCAATGCAGCACGCAGTGCCGATCCGGAAGCCTTTATCAATTCGATGCGCACCACAGAGCTGCGCGGAAACTTCTATATCAGGCCGAAGGATTAAAAAACTACTATAATAAAAAACCCCGAGTCGGACTATTATTTCCGTCTCGGGGATATTTATTTGAATTTTTTAGTGACCTGGATGAGTCGGCAATGAGAGATGTGAAGGTGCCGGACCGGGTTTGGCAGAAGATGGTGCTGAAGGTCCCGGGACATTGGATTCATGTGACACATGAACGGCAACGGCATTCGGCAGCTGACCTGTCGGGCTCAGAGGCACATCCCACCACGAACACGGGGAGGGATCATACCAGGAACAGGGAGAAGGATCATTCCAGGAGCAGCCCCACCAGGGATCGTACCAGGAACAATCCCACCATGGATCCCACTGCGCAAGCAGCGTCCAGATTGAGTCATCCTTCTGCGGAGCAGAGCAGGAATAGCTGGGCTGATAGGTCCAGATTCTCGCGATTTCCGTATAGACGGGTCCGCCTTCTCCGGTAAAGCACGCCTGCACCTGGCAGCCGTTCATGGAAGCAGGAATCCCGCTGAGATAAAGGGTATCATTGTTCACGCCCGATACCGACAATCCGGGTACATAGGCCGGGCCCTCGTTTGCAGGGATAATCAGGCTTGCATCAGAACTGGCCAGATACCAGGTAATCGAGGTTGCATTGACGGCGTGCGCAATGAACATACATGCCCCGCCGTTCGGGACGGTTTCACTGGTAGGGCTCTTGGTTACGGCAACCTGGCGAACAACCGCACCTCCGACAGACGTCGTATTGAACGGGCCGGGAACCGCCGGAGCTTTGGTGTCAGCTGCAACAGGCTGTGCTACGACAACAGGTGCCGCAGCGACAATGGGAGCTGGTGTGATCTCGGGAACTGCCGTCACCACAGCCTCAGCGGGTTCGGCTTCAGCGGCCGATACATCAACAGAAACAACGGCTGCTCCACAGTAGGAACAAAACAAACTGTCAGGCGGAATCTGCTTCCCGCACTTCCGACAGAACAGAACTTCATCCGCGAAAGCCTGGGCACCAAGTGCCAGCACAAACAGAACGGCAAGTGCCAGGCATAAAAACCGTTTCATGGAAAAACCCCCTTTTTCAAACAACTGCTGTCGTCAAGGTTACATAACTACAAGTTGAGGTTACATAACAACAAAACCACTAAGTATAGTAACATTATACTCGATAAAAATGACAAAAGCAAGTGAAAAGCACAAAAACAGAGAATTGTTTTTCAGGAGATCAGGCCGGCATCCAGAAAAGAAAACGTCTCCTCTCCGCTGACGATAATATGGTCAAGCAGCGGAATGCCAAGCACAGCGAGTGCTTCGGTAAGTCGTCTCGTTACGAGGCGGTCCTCCTCAGAAGGCAGAACATCCCCGTCCGGATGGTTGTGTGCCACGATACAGGCCGAGGCACCGTTCTTCAGAGCAAGCTCTGCCGTACGGCGTATATCAACGGTAACACTGTTTACAACACCCCGGCTGACTTCCTCCTGCTTTTTCAGCTGTTTTTTTGCATCGAGGCAAAACAGGAGAAAGCGTTCACTGCCCTCTCCGGCAAAGCAGCTCCGGGCAAGCAGCGCTGCCGCTGCAGTAGAGTCAATCACCTTTCGCTCGCGTTTGTTCTTTACGGATTCGCTCTTCCGATAGAGTTCGGGGATCAGACGGATCAGAACGGCAATGCTCTCTCCGACGCCCTCTACTCTGCAGAGATCCTGCACGGAGGCTGAAAAAACACCGTCGAGCGAACCGAACTCCTCCAGAAGGGCATGGGCGAGCGGGTTGGTATCCCGCCGGGGAATGGCGTAGAACAGAAGAAGCTCCAGCGCACGAACCTCACTGAAGGATTCCGCACCGAGGCTGATAAACTCCTGCCGCAGGCGTTCCCGATGACCCTGATGCACCTGTTCCGGTTTCATGCTGCCTCCTGTTCTCAAAATGTACCGTTGATGTCCATTGACGCATAGGCATTGAGGTCGCTTCCAGCCGTATGGCCGGCAAGGAACTCATAATATCCCTGTGCACCGATCATCGCAGCATTGTCCCCGCAAAGGCGGAGAGGTGGAATATACAGCTCCAGATTTCGCTGTCTGGCCGCTTCAGTAAAATCACGCCGAATGACGGAATTCGCTGCAACGCCGCCTGCAATCACGAGCTTTTTATAACCGAGTTCGTCCGCTGCCATCATGGCACGGGGCACAAGGCTGTCGGAAACTGCCCTTGTAAAGGATGCTGCGAGGGCGCTGCGGTCGATTTCCTCCCCTGTCTGCTGCGCATGGTGGACCAGATTGATAACGGCTGTTTTCAGCCCGGAAAAGCTCATATCATACGGGTTGTCCTCGATATGGGCCTGGGGAAAGACATATTTTCTGTCATCCCCACCCTGTGCCAGCTGGTCAATCGGCTTTCCGCCGGGATACGGAAGGCCTAAAACACGGGCCGTTTTATCAAAGCACTCTCCTGCCGCATCATCCCTTGTATGACCGAGGATACGCATGTCGGTATAATCCCGTACGTCCGCGAGAAGCGTGTTGCCTCCGGAAATTGTGAGGCAGAGAAATGGCGGTTCCAGCTCGGGATAAGCAATATAATTGGCCGCCATGTGCCCGCGGATGTGATGAACCGGAATCAGCGGAACGCCGAGAGCCAGTGCGCAAGCTTTGGCAAAGTTCACACCCACGAGGACAGCCCCGATGAGTCCCGGTGCATAAGAGACGGCTACCGCATCGATCTCATTACGTGTGATGCCGGCTTCCTGCAGCGCACGCTCGGAAAGAATGGAAATCACTTCCACATGACAGCGGGAAGCGATCTCGGGTACAACACCTCCGTAGACCGCATGCAGGTCGGCCTGGGAATAGATCTGGTCCGAGAGGACATGACGACCGTCTTCCACGACGGCCACAGCTGTTTCATCACAGGTGGATTCAAAAGCAAGTATTTTCAAGAGGGCTTCCTTTCTCGGTGGTAAGTTTTGGTCATCACGAGAGCATCTTCCTTCGGATGCGAATAGCATCCCGGAATCCGCCCCGTTTTTTCATAACCGTTCTTTTCATAGAGCCTGATAGCAGGTTCGTTGCTCTCTCGGACTTCCAGGCTGATAAAAGCAAGGGCATACCGATCCGAAGCAGCGTCGAGAGCTGAGAGCAGTGCATCAGCTATGCCCTGCCGCCTGAATTTTCCGTCCACTGCAACGTTTGAGATATATCCTTCATCCAGAATATGCGACATGCCGACATAGCCGAGCACCGCCTGACCCTTTTTCGCAACAAAGAGATCATGCAGATCGTCTTCCACCTCATAACAGAGCTGTTCCATTGTATGCGGGTAAGAAAAACACTGTTCCTCAAGCGCAAGAATCCGGGAAAGATCGTCCATTGCGGCAGGCAATACGGTCACGCACTCCATCAGTGTGCCTCTGCCCAGCTTCTGCCGGCACTGACATCCACAAGCAGCGGCACGCGCAGAGAAGCAATGCCCGACATACTGTTTTTCAAAATTGCACCGACCTGTTCCGCTTCATCCTCTGGACATTCAACGATCAGCTCGTCGTGTACCTGCAGAACAAGTTTTGCCTTCAGGCCGCTTTCCTTCAGGGCGTAGAACACGTCGATCATGGCAAGCTTCATGATATCGGCAGCGGTTCCCTGAATCGGCATATTCAGGGCAACGCGTTCCCCAAACTGGCGCACGGCATATTTGGAATTTTTCAGCTCCGGAATATCCCGCCGGCGCCCGTAAAGCGTAGTGACATAGCCGTCAGTTTTGGCTTTTTCCACCACATCTGTCATGTACTTCCGGACACCAGCATACTCCCGGAAATAAGCATCGATATAGGCCTGCGCTTCCCGGGGCAACACATTAATATCCTGCGCAAGGGAAAAAGCCGAGATCCCGTAGACAATCCCGAAGTTGACCGCCTTGGCGCTGCTGCGCATGGCAGGCGTCACCTCTTCCAGCGGAACGTGGAAGACATTCGATGCCGTAACGGCATGGAAATCCTCCCCGCTGAGGAAGGCATCGATCATGGCCTTGTCACCGGAAATATGGGCAAGCAGACGCAGCTCGATCTGACTGTAATCGGCATCGACCAGAACGCTTCCTTTCGGGGCAATGAACATCCTGCGGATCTGAGATCCGAGCTGCTTCCGAACCGGGATGTTCTGGAGATTCGGTTCCGTGGAGGAAAGGCGACCTGTGGCCGTCACCGTCATCTGGAAGTTGGTATGAATCCGGCCATCCGCCGAGATAACTTTCAGAAGCCCTTCCGCATAGGTGGATTTCAGTTTAGTCAGCATGCGGTATTCCAGCACTTCTCCGACGATCGGGTGAAGGCCCTGGAGCTTTTCCAGCACGTCGGCATTGGTACTCCAGCCGGTTTTTGTCTTTTTTCCGTACGGAAGACAGAGTTTGTCAAAGAGTACCTCTCCGAGCTGTTTGGGTGAATTGATGTTGAAGGGCTGTCCGGCATGGTCCCAGATGGACTGCTGCAGCGCTTCGATATCCCCGGTGAGGTTTTCTCCAAAAACAGAAAGGGCCTGCCTGTCAACCAGAAAGCCTTCTGTTTCCATCTCCGCCAGGACGCGGCAGAGTGGAAGCTCCGCCGTTTCATAAAGCGTTTCGAGTGAGAGTTCCTTCAGCTTCTGACGCAGAGGAGCGTAAAGCTCGTAAATCGCCTGTACCCCTTTCAGCTCCCGCCCGAGCATGCGCACGGAGAGTTTTTCGGCCGAATAATCGGAATCGGTGCTGGAGATCAGGTAAGCGGCCAGGGCTGTATCAAACACAAAACCGCCGAAGGTGCAGTTCGCCTCGATCAGGCGGCGGAGAAGCGCTTTCAGATCCTGTGTGACCTTTTTCACTTCCGGGGCAAGGACGGCGTCAAACAGTGCATCATAGGAAAAGAGACAGTCAGCTCTTACAGCGGTATATATGGTGTCGCCCGTACAGCAGGAAAAGGAAGCGAGATCATCCGATGCTTCGAAGGAAATACAGGGTGTTTCCTGCAGCATCGAAAGAAAGGCGCTTTTCATCTCCCCATCATCGGTAAGAGATACCATTTTACACGCCGGTTCGGAGGAAGAAGCCGCCGGCTGCGTGTCGGTTTCCGATGCGGAAAGATTCCACTTGTCAATCAGCTTGCTGAAGCCGAGCTTCAGCAGCAAATCGTGCAAAGCAGGCGTAAAATCATGGTCCCAGCAGTCTTTTTCGGGAACAATAGAAACCGGAACTTCCTTCAGGATCGTGGCAAGCCAGTAGGAATCCCTGGCTGACTGCTCCCCAGCCGCCAGCTTTTTCCGTACACTCTCTTTAATTTCGGGAGAGGAAAGGGCAGCATAGACGTTCTCCAGGCTTCCGTAAGCCTTCATAAGGTCGTTGGCTGTTTTTTCGCCGATGCCCGGCACACCGGGGATATTGTCGGACGAATCACCCATCAGCGCTTTCAGGTCAATCATCCGTTCAGGCGGAAACCCGTATTCCGCAAAAAAGCTCTCCGGGGTATAGAGCAGCGTTTCCGTCTGCCCTCCTCTGGTTTTGATCAGACAGACAGTAACTTTGTCGGTAACAAGCTGAAGGCTGTCCCTGTCACCGGTAACAACGATGCACTCCCAGCCCTGCTCCTCGCAGATTCTGCCAGCGGTGCCGAGAATATCGTCCGCTTCGTAGCCCGGGCAGGTGTAGCAATGGATGTTCATTGCCTCCAGAACCTGCCTGAGAACGGGCATCTGTACTGCGAGATCTTCCGGCATCCCTTTGCGCTGGGCTTTATACGTCTCAAAAGCCTTATGGCGGAATGTCTTCTCTTTCAGATCAAACGTCACGGAAACAGCGTCGGGAGCAAGCTCCGCGATCAGGCGGTTGAAGATATTCAGAAAGCCAAAGATGGCATTGGTCGGGGTACCATCCGGCGCATTGAGTGTTCTGACTCCGTAATAGGCCCGGTTGGCGATGCTGTTGCCGTCAATGATCATGTATTTCATGGCTTATTTTATCCCCTTCAGGCGAATAATTTCGTCACGCAGCTGCGCTGCAATTTCGTATTCCAGCATGGCAGCGGCTTTCTTCATCTGGGCTTCCAGCTGTTCGATGGCCTCCAGGCGCTCGCGTTCCGTCATCTTGACGCCGTTTGGCTTCTTCACCGTCTTCTCGGCAGCGGAAGAGATTTCCAGGATATCCCGGACGTCCTTTCGGATGGTGCGTGGCACGATCCCGTGCTCCCTGTTATACCGCATCTGCTTCTCACGCCTGCGGTTTGTTTCGGTGATGCAGGCCTGCATCGACGGTGTTATGGTATCGGCATACATGATAACATAGCTGTCGGCATTGCGGGCAGCTCTCCCGACCGTCTGGATCAGGCTCGTCTCACTGCGGAGGAAGCCCTCCTTATCGGCATCCAGAATCGCCACAAGGCCGACTTCCGGAATATCCAGCCCTTCCCGCAGGAGGTTGATGCCGATCAGAACATCAAAGGCACCCATCCGAAGATCCCGGATGATTTCCATGCGTTCAATGGTTGCGATGTCATGATGCATATAACGGCAGCGGATGCCGACATTGGAGAGATAATCGGTAAGGTCCTCCGCCATCCGTTTGGTCAGTGTGGTGATCAGCGTACGCTGTCCGGCTTCGATCTTCCCGTGGATCGATTCGATCAGATCGTCGATCTGCCCGTCCACCGGGCGGACAAAGATCTCCGGATCCAGCAGGCCCGTTGGCCGGATGACCTGTTCTGC
>JAGCAN010000244.1 GCA_017652685.1 Oscillospiraceae bacterium | reverse complement strand
GGCATTCTGATCTACTTCTGCATTTTCATTTTGATTTATATTGTGTCCATGTTTATAGTATCGACGGAGAAGAACATGGATTTCACGACGACGTTCTCCTGCGTGGCAACCACGTTCAATAACAACGGAATCGAGATCAAGACAGTCGACTTTGGCGGCTACGTCAATTTCCACTGGTGGTCGAGGATCGTGTTTATTGTGGATATGCTGCTCGGGCGTCTGGAGATCTTCCCGATCGTGCTGCTGTTCACCTGGCTGTTTACACCGGTCCGTGATGTTTACAAAAAGATCCGCCATAAGACGGAGTATTGATCTGAAGTTTGAAAGCCCCGCGCTGTGAGCGCGGGGCTTTTTGTTTGTTTTGCTGCTTTGAGTGAGACTTTGTTCCTTTTCAGAGAGGAGCTTGTTGTTTGAGGGCTCAGTGGAGCGCAATCGCGTTCCGGGTTCGCTTTTTTGGATTGTATTTTCTCGAAACTGTGTTCCGAGTTCGGTCTTTGGTTGAGCGGTTTTTATGAGATTGCGAGTTGTGTTCGTTTTTTTGCGGAAAAAAATATGAGATCGCGAGTTGTGTTCGTTCTTTTGCGAAAAAAAATTTGAGATTGCGAGTTGTGTTCGCTTTTCGTGATTTGGCTTTGAAAAAAGCACGAAATAATCAACACTTGGTGTGAATAAGTGGCCTTTTTTGACGCAGAAATACGCTTTAAGGGAGCTTGAGCGTTTTCATTGCGAACACAACTCGCAATCTCATATTTAGTGCTTTTGAAAAACGAACCCAGACGGCATGAAAAAGGAGCTGCACGTGGCGGTGCAGCTCCTTTCAGATTTTCAATTGAACGTAACGTGAAATGCGGGAGTGTTACTCCCCATAAACGACCATGCGAATGGTGTTATTTCACGTAAACGACCATGTCGTCGTGGCGTTCCGGCTGTGGCGGGTACTCGCAGTCGCGATAGCCCAGGATGCAGTTGCCGATGCCGACCAGAGATTCCTTCAAGCCCCATTTTTTCAGGAGTTCTTTGCCTTCCGGCATCTCGAAGGTTTCTTTTGCGCGGTGGATCCAGCAGGAGTCAACATCGATTGCGTGAGCAGCATTCATGAGGTTGCCCATGACCAGGGTGCCATCATAGATTGCGGTTGGGCTGACTTCCGGGTCGTAGAGGACGACCAGAACGGTCGGTGCGCCATAGAATGGGGCAGCGTCGTCCGGCATGCCAACAGCCTTTTTGTTCAGCTTCTCCAGCTCATCGCGAGTCTCTTTATCCTGTACAGCTACGATCGTGACAGGTTTTCTGCCCATTCCGCTTGGCGCAAAAATGCCTGCCTGCAGAATCATATCCAGTTCTTCGTCTTTAATCTGTTCCGCTTTGTATTTCCGGATACTTCTTCTTTCAATGATATCTTTTATTGTTTCTTTTGCCATGATCATTACCTCCTTATCATGCAAATTGTTAACTATTGTTGGCGGTTATTCCGCGTCGTTGGAGCCGGCGTCATCCGCCTGATCCAGGAAATCATTCACTGCGTCGTCATCGCCGAGGATGCCCACCTTCTTGGAAGCGCTTTTGATCCGTGCGAACTGCAGGAGCTCTTTGAGCTCATCGACGGAGTAGGTGTAGTCTGTGTTGCAGAAGTGGCATTTGACGGTGATGGATTCGCCGTCGTCGATCATCGACTGCAGCTCCTGCTTGCCCAGCGCGATCAGGCCGCGGGCGATGTGCTCCTTGGAGCAGCCGCACAGAAATTGCGTTGGTGTTTTGTCGAGGATCTCCAGGTCCATGTCGCCGAGAATGTAGTCCAGGATCTCTTCCGGGCCCATGCCTTCTTCCATCATTTCCGTGACCGGTTTGATGGCGGCCAGTTTTGCTTCCAGCTTTTCGATCAGGTCATCGCCGGCGCCCGGCATCAGCTGAACGATGAAGCCGCCAGCCTGTGCCACCGTGTTATCTTTGTTCATCAGCACGCCCAGTGCAACGGCGCTTGGCGTCTGCTCAGATTTGGCAAAGTAGTAGGTCAGGTCTTCGGCGACCTCACTGGTGCCCAGAGGGGTCTGGCTGACGTAAGGCTCTTTCAGGCCGAGGTCCTTGATGACCGTCAGTGTGCCGTAGCCGATGGCAGCGCCGACATCCAGTTTGCCCGCGTAGTTGGTCGGGATCAGGACCAGAGGATTGTTGACGTAGCCCTTTACATTGCCGTTTGCATCGGCGGTCACGGTGACAGCGCCGATCGGTCCGTCGCCTTTCATGATGAGGGTGAGCATATCGTCGCCCTTCATCATCACGCCCATCATTGCACCGCCGCTCAAGAGGCGCCCGAGGGCCGCGGTTGCGACAGGGCTTGTGTTGTGACGCGAGCGGGCGTATTCCACCAGTTCGGTGGAGCGGATCGCGAACGCTCTTATTTTTTCTCCAGCTGCAGTAGCTCGTAAGATGTAATCCATGTTTCCTCCATAGGATTTAAGATGTGGGAACGCGGGGCGTTTGCGCGGTGCAAGAGGCGCGGTGCGCGCATTCCCTGCTTGTGATTCATTATAGCGAAAGTTGCGAAAATAGGCAAATTGACGTATACTTTTTCAGTTATGAAACGGACTATCCGAAAGACAATCAAATCGATATCGAAGAAGAATCTGATCTTTCCGGGGATCGTGCTGGCGGTCATGATCATTCTTTTGCTTGTGATCCTGAGCGCGGATATTTTCCAGCCGAAGGAAGCATCGACGCCGAAGGAGATCGTCTCTTTATATGAGCGCGGGGAAAGGTATGTGCATGTCATCGCGGATGACTTGCAGTACAGCAACTACGATTATTACACCAGCAGCAAAAGCCGGTTCGCGTCTTACTATTATATTCTGGAAGAGGATCAGGGGCCGTCGTGCGTGTTTTTCCTGATCTCCGGGGAACGGGGCGAGCAGCTGACGACGATCGAGCACTTTGATGCGAAGGCGCGGTTCATGACCAAAGATGCGCATTTTGAGACGTTCCTGGAGGGGTTTGCCAAGGACATCGGCTGGGATGCGGACGCATTAAGGGAGGTCAGCCATGGATTTGTGGTGAGCCAGTTCGATTATCGTCCGGGTTTGATCATGATCCTGGTGGCTCTGATCATCCTGCTGATCGCAGCATGCGCGGTTTATATGATCGCCAATCTCATCTATATCTGGAAGCCGCATCTGCATCCATCCTGCCGAAGGCTGAAACACTTTGGTCTGGATGGGGAGGATTTCACGGAGATCGACCACGAGCTGGCGGAAGATCTGCTGATCAGTGCGGGACAGATCCACGTGACGGAGAATTATTTGATCGTTATTGGCAAGAGGAATCTGTGGATGGTGCCGCTCTTCAATATCGTCTGGGCGTATAAGTATTCGGAGTGGAATCCGTTTGTAAAGAAAAAGAAGCTGACGTACTCACTGGTTATCGTGACCAGTCCGAAAGAGAAGATCACGATCCGCGGCAACAAGAAACCGCACACGGATAAGATCCTGCAGTTTTTGGATAGCAGCTTCACACATATTACGGTTGGCTATAGCGACGAGATAAGGGAGCAGATGGAGGAACTGCTGTAACAATTGTCACACAAAAGTAATACCCTATCCCCCTGGGTCGCTTGCAAAATATTAAGAATTCATTAAACTGTAACAAAGAAGTTGGGTGAAGCCTATGGGAGACGCCACTTACCGAAAGGAGTTTTGAAAAATGCATGACTTAAGTTCTCAT
>JAGCAN010000243.1 GCA_017652685.1 Oscillospiraceae bacterium | reverse complement strand
CCTCGGGCTGATCACGCTTCCGCTATCAGCAATCGGCAGCATGCTTTTCCAAAGCATCGGGAAAAAAGGCCGCGCGATGCTTCTTGCTCTGCTCCAAAGCGGAGGTGTTTTCATTCCGCTTTTGCTGATTCTGCCTCGCTTTTTTGGGTTGACCGGTCTGGAACTTGCCCATCCAGTCGCCTACGCCGTTGCGGGGTTTCTCTCCATACCTTTTGCACTTGTTTTTCTCAATTCACTGAAGAATAAGGACGGCACAGAGCTATCACACTGAAACTGCCCTGTCCCGACAGAATGTCGGATCACGAAACCAGTATAAATCTCAATTCATTCCCGAGGAGCATCTCCCTATGAACATCAATCTGCAAATCGCCGAAGAACTCAACCTCAACCCGGTATATGTCGACAATGTGATACAGCTTATCGATGAAGGTAATACTATTCCCTTTATTGCACGTTACCGCAAAGAGCTGCACGGCTCGATGGACGACACGACGCTTCGCACACTTAATGAACGGCTGGAGTATCTGCGCAATCTGGATGATCGCCGCCAGACGATCATCAACGCCATCACTGAACAAGGCAAGCTGACGGAAGAGCTGGCAGCAGCCATTGAGGAAGCAAAAACATTGGCCGCACTGGAAGACCTGTACCGCCCTTACAAGCAGAAGAGGCGTACCCGTGCCACCGTGGCAAAGGAGAAGGGGCTGGAACCTCTGGCCAATCTGCTCTTTGCCCAGGCATCTGACTGTCCCGCACCGGAAGCTGCCGCTGCAGAATTCATAGATGTGGAAAAAGGCATTGCAACCGTGGAAGAGGCGTTACAGGGAGCTTCTGATATTATTGCAGAACTCATTTCCGATGATGCCGAAATCCGTGCTTCCCTGCGCGATTTTATCAATGCCTCAGCGTCTCTCCGCTCCGTTGCCGTGACTGAGGATGACTCGGTTTACAGCCAGTACTATGATTTTTCCGAGAAAGTCAGCAGAATTCCCGGCCACAGAGTGCTTGCCATCAACCGGGGAGAAAAAGAAGGCTTTCTGAAGGTATCTGTAGAGCTTGACCGCGATTCAGCATTACAGCGTTTACGCCGCAAAGTAATTCGCCCGGGCAGCACCGCCATGCAGTTTATACGCACTGCTGCTGACGATGCGTATGACCGTCTGATCTTCCCTTCGATGGAGCGTGAATGCCGTTCCTCGCTTACAGCTATGGCTTGCGACGGAGCAATAAAAATGTTTGCCCAGAATCTGAAGCCGCTGCTGATGCAGCCTCCTGTAAAAGGCAAGGTCACCATGGGGCTCGACCCGGGTTACAAAAACGGATGCAAAGTTGCCGTAGTTGACGGCACAGGCAAGGTGCTTGACACTGCCGTAGTTTATCCTACCTTCGGTGAGACAAAAAAAGAAGAGGCTATCAGCAGGCTGACAGGGCTCATCAAGAAACACCACGTTGCCCACCTGGCTATTGGCAACGGCACGGCTTCCCGTGAGACTGAACAGATGGTTGCCGAAATGCTGAGGCGCATCGGCGGAGGGCAAGCCTATGCGATCGTCAACGAAGCCGGTGCATCCGTGTATTCTGCCTCTCCGCTTGCTGCAGAAGAGTTTCCGGACTATGACGTGAATCTGCGATCTGCGGTTTCCATTGCCCGCCGGCTCCAGGACCCACTGGCAGAACTTGTCAAAATTGAGCCGATGGCCATCGGTGTCGGCCAGTATCAGCACGACATGCCAGAAAAGCAGCTTGCCGAGACATTGGACGGCGTGGTGGAAGACTGCGTGAATGCCGTGGGTGTGGACATCAATACTGCTTCCATGAGCCTGCTGCAACGTGTATCCGGCCTGACAAAGGCGACGGCGAACAACATTGTGAAGTATCGGGAGGAAAACGGCATCTTCACTGACCGCAATCAGATTAAGAAAGTTCCAAAACTCGGTCCCAAGGCCTTTGAGCAGTGTGCAGGTTTCCTGAGAGTGCCCGAATCCAAACAGATTCTGGATAATACAGCCGTACATCCTGAGAGTTACAAAGCCGCAGGCACGCTTCTGGAACTCTGCGGCTACAGCCTCAACGACGTCAAAAAGGGCAGCCTCAAGGATCTGCGGACGAAGTTTGAAGCCGCAGGCCCTCAGGCCATTGCCGAAAAATGCGGGACAGGTGTGCCCACGTTGGCGGATATTGTAACAGAGCTGCTAAAGCCCGGCCGCGATCCGCGTGAAGAGCTCCCGCCCGTTGTTCTCCGGCAGGATGTGCTGGATATAAAAGATCTGCGCGAAGGTATGGAGCTCACGGGTACTGTGCGGAATGTGATTGACTTTGGTGCCTTCGTGGACATCGGTGTGCATCAGGACGGGCTTGTACACATCTCCCAGATCAGCAATAAATATATCAGGCATCCGAGTGAGGTGCTGAGCGTAGGAGACATTGTAAAGGTGAAAGTACTTGGGGTGGATGAGAAGAAAGGACGTATTTCTCTGACAATGAAATTTTGATTGGAAGCTTGTGAGAAATGCACTGCAGGCTGCTCCCGAAGACAACATGGTGCTTCTACTTTAGTACTCTGTCGCGAGCAATAAACAGATAAACAAACACTATTCTGAAAAAGAGAGCGCAATGCAAGTTGCGCGGGAAACAGCATCAGCCTACGGCTTTCGTGCTGTATCCCGCGCATAAGTTTATAAACTGCTCCGTTTCTTTACTCTGTAATGATGATCGGTTCACCGGAGGTATGTAACTTTCCATCTTGGATCGTTACGGTTTCGCCTGTTATCAGATTTCCATAATCTCCATTTTTAAAATTTACGTTTATTGTATTATGTTTACCTGAAAGGCTGAATACGCCGAGTTTTTTAATTTTACCGTCATCTCTGTACAGGATGGCGGTATTCGTTTTGTCATCTGCAACGGCAGTAAAATAGTCACGGAAGGAAAGAACGTTTTTCTTGACGAAGGCAAGGCGGGACAGAAAGCTACTCTGATTCCGAGCTTCGTCACGGAGAAATACTTCCTTTTCGAACAGGCTGGGAAGATGCCGGTTTCGATATTCCTGGCCGGCATACAAAAGTGTGGATCCTTTCAGGAAGTAGAGCGTGGCCGTGAGGTTTTGCAACACCTTTTCATCCTCCACAAGAGAGGCAATTCTCGGCTGGTCGTGATTCTCGAGGCAGCGCATTTTGATATAGTTGTCGGGGTAGGCCGTCTCCTGCAGGTTCAAAGCCTCCAGCCAGAGAGACAACGGTGCTTCCCCCCTGATGAACCGATCAAACACATCTCGGATATCATAGTCATATTCCATGTCAAAGGCTGAAAACATCTCGCTGTCCGTGCCGGTGCAATACCCTTGAATACGGTTGAAAATGTTAAAGCTGCCGTGCACAGTCTCTGCCAGCCAGATACAGCCCGGGTTGATCTCTGCCACAGCTTCTCTCGCACGCTTCCAGAAATCTACCGGGATCAGAGACGCCACGTCACAGCGAAATCCATCCACGATTCCTGCCCACATCCGCAATGATTCGATCTGGTAATCCCAGAGTGCACGATTACGGTAATCGAGGTCAATCACGTCTGTCCAGTCTGCTGTTTTGTTGCCAAAGTTTCCGTCCGGTTTCCTAAAATAAAAGTCGGGATGTTCGGAGACAAGCAATGCATCTGGTGAAGTGTGATTATACACCACGTCGATCATGCATTTCATGCCCCGATCGCGAATGGCGTGCACCAGAGTTTTAAAGTCTTCCATCGTACCGTAGCTGGGGTTGACCGAACGATAATCACGGTTGGCATACGGGCAGCCCAGGCTGCCTTTTTTATTTTTCTCCCCAATCGGATGGATCGGCATCAGCCAGATAATATCGGTGCCGAGAGCATGAATTCTATCCAGATCCGGAATGATAGAGAGGAATGTCCCTTCAGGGGTAT
>JAGCAN010000242.1 GCA_017652685.1 Oscillospiraceae bacterium | reverse complement strand
TGATGATGCCGTCTCTGATTTCCGGGGCGCTGCTTGTCTTCATCAGTGCGGCAAGCTGCTACGGAATCCCCTCTATTATAGGGAGCCCCGGCCGTGTTCACACGGTGACAACGAGGATTGTCGAGTATGTGTCCCTGGGTCAGCAGGGCCTGAACGATGCAACCGGTATGGCAGTCTTCCTGATGGTTGTGGCGATACTGATCCTGTTTCTGTCCGATGTTGTGCTGGCAAAAAAGCAGTATATCACGGTGTCGGGCAAATCGGTCAGCCCGGCTATTGTAGACCTTCGCGGATGGCGCCTTCCGGTGACGGTTCTGGTTTCTCTGTTTGCCGTCATTGTTATTCTGATTCCGTTTGCCACGATCTTTTCCACGTCATTCAAAATAGACGTCGGTAAAAGTATGCTTTCTTCCGGGAATTTTACTCTTACCAACTGGAAGACGGTTTTCGGCAGGATTGAAACCATGAATTGCCTGAAAAACTCCCTGCTCTACGGAGCGGTGGCAGCAACTGTGGGTATCGTGATCGCATGCACGATGAGCTATCTTCTGCAGCGAACAAAAATACGGGGGCGGAAAATCCCTGATTTCCTCATCACGCTCGGAAGCGGCACACCTTCTGTTGTCATTGCGCTCGGCCTGATTATGACCATGAAGGGCAATTTCGGTATCAATATTTACAACACGGCGTATATCATGATCGTTGCATATCTGATCAAGTACCTGATGATGGGCATGCGTACGGTGGTCTCAGCAATGTCACAGATTCACGTTTCTCTGGAGGAATGCTCCCAGATTTCGGGGGCTTCCTGGCTCAAAACAATGTTCCGGATTACCGGCAGGCTTATTTTTCCGTCCATTGCGGCAGGATGGTTTCTGATTTTTATCCCCAGCTTCTATGAACTCTCGATGACAACTTTGCTGTACTCCAGCACGACGAAAACGATCGGTTTTCAGCTGTATGAATACTGGACGTTTACCAGCCAGCCCATGGCCTGTTCGATGGCCTTCGGAATCCTGATGATTGTTGTTATCCTGAATTTCGTGCTCAACAGGCTGACTAAAGGCGAATTCTCTATTTGACGGAATGATGAGGGGAAAGAGGTAATTTAAAATGTCTACTGTCACAATAAAAAACCTGACGAAGAGCTTTGGCAGTTCTCAGGTATTGAAAGAATTCAACGAAGAGTTTCATGATGGAGAGTTTGTCACACTTTTAGGCCCATCGGGATGTGGGAAAACGACAATGCTGCGGATGATTGCCGGGTTTGAGATCCCTACGACCGGCGAAATCTGGATTGATGATAAACTGGTTTCTGGTGGAAAGACATTCCTGCCTCCGGAAAAACGTGATATCGGCATGGTTTTCCAGTCGTACGCTGTCTGGCCCCATATGAATGTATTTGACAATGTCGCTTATCCGCTGCAGATCAAACATGTGAAAAAAGAAGAGATCCGGACAAGGGTTGAAAAAATACTGGAAACCGTTCATCTATCCCGGTATGCCGATCGCTTACCGAACCAGCTTTCCGGGGGTCAGCAGCAGCGCATTGCACTGGCACGTGCTCTGGTGGCTGAACCGAATCTGCTTCTTCTGGATGAGCCGCTTTCCAATCTTGATGCCAAACTGCGGGAATCCATGCGCTTTGAAATCAAGGATATCACCAAATCGCTCGGTATCTCTGTTGTCTATGTCACTCATGACCAGACGGAGGCTATGGCGATGAGCGACAGAATTTTTCTTATTAACAACGGCATCGTACAGCAGTCCGGTACGCCGGATGAGATCTACAGCCATCCGGTGAACCAGTTTGTGGCAGACTTCCTCGGGAAAGTGGATTTCTTCAAAGGAATTGCGGAAAACGGGACTATCCGCATGACGGACTGGGAAGTAGATCTGCAGTATCCCGGGATGGAGCAGAAGGGGAATGTTGAGGTTGCCATCCGCCCTGAAAATATCCGGATCAGCAAAAAGACGAGCGGGATAATGGGAAAACTGGAAAAAATGTATTATCTCGGAGATGTGACAGACTGCCGTGTCCGAGTCGGGAAAGCATTGGTACGCGTGATAACGGACGGCTTCAGTTACCGGGAATTCCGGGAAGGGGATCCCGTCAGCCTGGACGTCAGAGAGTTCATCGTCTTCCCCGATGACGGATCGACAAAAGATCAGCTTCGTATTCGAACATAACCGGTTCGTTTCTTTCTGTGGGCTCGCGACAGAGCATTATCTTTGTGGGGTAATTGTTGCTTTCGCGAGCAGCGTGCGATGGACTTACGACCAAAGTGACTGAAAATAAAAAGATCCCGCCGAAGAAGACCATTTCTTCCCGGCGGGATTTTGGATTTTTGTTTCTGCTTTGATTACTGCATTCTATCGATATAATCCACAATTTTGCGAACGGTGACAAGCTCTGCGGCATCCTCATCAGAAATGGTAATGCCATAGTTGTCTTCCAGGGACATAATGAGTTCAACAACATCGAGAGAATCTGCACCAATGTCGTCGATGAGATTGGTGTCCAACGTTATTTCAGAAGGATCAATTTCAAACTGTTCTGCAAGAGTGTCTCTGACGGTTTCGAAAGTCATAATAATCTCCTTTAATAAATTTATATATATTGATTATAGTATAAATTTATGCCCATTCACGAATTTTAGGTTTGCCGGAAGAGGATTCTTCTCCACCTTCCGGTTTTACATAGCTGACAACAACGCGGCGGTTGGGTTCTTCACCGGTAGAAGCAGTGGTGACGCCTTTGTAATCCTGCAGAGCGGTATGGATGACATGACGCTCATAGGAGTTCATGGGTTCCAGAGCCATGCTGCGTTTATACTTGATCGCCTTCTCAGCCATCTTCTCAGCAAGATGCGTTAATGAATCTTCCCGTTTGCTGCGATAGGATTCCGCATCGATATTGATATGCGAACGTTTTTCGCCGCCGTGGTTGACGACGTAATTCGTCAGATGCTGGATCGCATCAAGTGTCTCACCGCGGCGCCCAATGATGGCACCCATTCCGTTTCCGGAGAGCTCAACATCAATACTACCGTTTTCACGTGTGCTGATATCGATCTGTGCATCAATGCCCATTTTGTCGAAGAGCCCGGTTAGAAATGACCGAATTTCGGCATACCTGGCATTTTCCTCTGCAGGTATGGATGAGATGGCTGGCTGAGACTCTGCAGTTTTCTTTTCTTCTGGTTCTTTTGCTGCAGCAGTTTTCGTTTCCGGAGCAGGAGCTTTGACAGGTTCCGGCTTTTTCTCAGGAGCAGGGGCTTTGGCAGGAGTGGGAGAAGCTTCTTTTACCGGCTCGGGAATGTCTTCACATTCGTAAGTAACGCGGACGACAGCCTGTGTTGCACCGATTCCGAAGAACCCGGACTTTGCACGTTCAACAATTTCAACGGATACATCGTCACGATCCAAACCTAACTCTTTGAGAGCGGCATTGATGGCATCATCTTCCGTGCGGCCGGCTTTTTCAAGAGTTTTAATCATGTTTCTTCCTTTACTTCTTCAATTTCGTTGTTTTCGGCAGGTTCGGCAACAGCTTCTGCGGCGGTATCTTCGGCCGTTTCTTCCTCAACAGGAGAAGACTCCCCGGGAAACTTAAAACGGTCCGGATCATAAGCACGGCCGCGTGCATAACGGCGGTTTCCGACCTGGGAAGCAGGAACTTCGGCATCTTCTATGCCGAGCATTTCTCTGCGTGCTGCGCGGTCTTCCCGTTCAAGAGCAGCCTTGCGCTCATTGCTTTTCTGCTTTTCATTTGCCTGGATTTTCTTTTTGCTGGTGTTGGTATTTTTCTCACTGGTACCTTCGGCATGTTTACGTTCGGTTTCAAGCCGTTTCAGCTCAAGATCGCGTTCGCGCTCCTTCCGGGCGGCGATACGCTCAGCCTCCTCTTCATCCAGTTGCTTCTTGAATATTTTGGTCATGAAATAATCACGAATCATGCCGAAAACACTGTTGGATGTCCAGTAAATACCCATAGCGGCAGGCATGATGAAGCAGAACCACAGAGACATGAGAGGCATCGTCATCTGCATTGTCTTCATGGAGGCAGCTGCCTGCTGATCCTGCTGCGGTGTGCCCATATTACCGACCTTCATCTGTGCCCAGGAGAGAACGGTAGCAATCACCGGGATCAGGAATAAACCGACTGCCGGAAGCCATTTCTCCTTGGAGCTGAAATCAAAATTCCAGATCCGAAAGTCAGGCACACTTCCGAGATCCATACCCAGAAAATGGAAATCGACATTGTGCAACCGTGAGAGATCAACTTTCGCGAGTGTTTCTTCTCCGGCGGCAATCGCACTTTGAACTTCGGCCCAGTGTTCATGGAGAACACCTGCAAGTTTGATTTCAAAATAGGCGTCTGCTCTTTCCGGAATCGTATACCAGCCGCTGTTGACAAAGAATTCCTGCAAAGCGGTAACCGCTTCGCTGGTAACAAACATCATCCTTGTAAGAGGCTGGCGGATTACGCTGTACAGCGCAATCAGAATGGGGAAGGGAATCAGAGACCAGAGGCAACCGGACATGGGGTTAATTCCCTCTTCCCGATAGAGCTTCTGCATCTCTTCGTTGAGCTTCTGCTGGTTCCCTGCATGGCGGGTCTGCAACTCCTGAATTCTGGGCTGAAGACGGGTCGACTGCATAGTGCTCTTCTTGCTTTTGGCCATAAACGGTGTAAGAATCAGGTTAACCGCAAGGCCGAAGAGAATCAGCGCCAGGCCATAGTTCCCAGTCCAGTCATAGAGCTTTAACATCAACCACGCAAAGGGTCTTGTAATGGTGGCCCACATAGGAAACTCCTCAATGAATGATAATGATATTTCCGCTTACGGTACGGGGTCATAAATGTCACAGTCGGGCCCGTGGAAGGGATGACAGCGACAGATGCGTTTCAAAGCAAGCCATCCGCCCTTCAGAGCGCCGTATTTTTCGATGGCTTCCAACGCATATTGCGAGCAGGTGGGAATAAAGCG
>JAGCAN010000241.1 GCA_017652685.1 Oscillospiraceae bacterium | reverse complement strand
CCGTTGGCGCGAACAAGAACTCCATCAAGATCATCGGCGACAACACCGATATGTACGCGCAGGCTTACTTTGATTATGACTCCAAGAAGTCCGGCGGTGTGACCATGTCTCACCTGCGCTTCGGCAAGAGCCCGATCAAGTCCACTTACCTGATCACCAAGGCCAACTTCGTTGCATGCCATAACCCGGCATACATCCGCAAGTACAACATGGTGCAGGAGCTGGTTGACGGCGGTACATTCCTTCTGAACTGCCCGTGGGATATGGAAGGCATCGAGAAGCACCTTCCCGGCCAGGTCAAGAAGTTCATGGCTGACCACAACATCAAGTTCTATGTCATCGACGGTATCAAGATCGGTAAGGAGATCGGCCTTGGCGGACGTATCAACACCGTTCTTCAGTCCGCTTTCTTCAAACTTGCGAACATCATCCCCGAGGAGCATGCCATCGAACTGATGAAGGCAGCTGCGAAGGCGACCTATGGCCGCAAGGGCGACAAGATCGTTCAGATGAACTATGATGCCATCGATGCCGGCGCGAAGCAGGTCGTTGAGGTTGCTGTTCCCGCAGAGTGGACCAACGCACAGGATGAAGGCCTTGACCTGACCCATACCGAGAAGGGCCGTCCCGAGGTCGTTGACTTTGTCAACAACATCCAGGCTGCCGTTTCCGCACAGGAAGGCAACAAGCTTCCGGTTTCCGCATTTGTCAAGTACATGGACGGCACCACGCCCTCCGGCACTTCCGCCTATGAGAAGCGCGGCATCGCCGTGGATATCCCGGTGTGGAATGCTGAGAACTGTATCCAGTGTAACCGCTGCTCCTATGTCTGCCCGCACGCTGTCATCCGTCCGGTCGCTCTGACCGACGAGGAAGCAGCCGCAGCTCCGGAAGGACTGCAGACACTGCCGCTGACCGGCATGAAGGATCCGGCTTACAAGTTCTCCATTGTTGTTTCCGCTCTGGACTGCACAGGCTGCGGTTCCTGCGTGAACGTCTGCCCGGGCAAGAAGGGCAACAAGGCCATCACCATGCAGAACATGGAAGCCAACCAGGGCTGCCAGGCTGCATTCGATTATGCGGCTGCCCTGCCGATCAAGACCGATGTTGTGGAGAAGTTCAAAGAGAATACTGTCAAGGGATCTCAGTTCAAGCAGCCTCTGCTTGAGTTCTCAGGTGCCTGCGCAGGCTGCGGCGAGACTCCGTACGCCAAGCTGATCACCCAGCTGTTCGGCGAGAGGATGTACATTGCCAATGCGACCGGCTGCTCCTCCATCTGGGGCAACTCTTCACCGTCCACACCGTACACCGTCAATGCAAAGGGCCAGGGTCCTGCATGGTCGAACTCCCTGTTTGAGGACAACGCCGAGTTCGGTTACGGCATGCTTCTTGCCACGAAGGCGCTTCGCGGCGGTCTGAAGGAGAGAATCGAAGCTCTTGCCGAGAAGGCTGGCGGAGATGTCAAGGCAGCAGCTGACGAATGGGTCGAGACCTTCAACTGCGGCTCCTGCAACGGTGCGGCTACAGACAAACTGATCGCGGCTCTTGAGGCATGCGGCTGTGACGAGGCAAAGGCGATCCTGAAGGATAAGGATTATCTGGCCAAGAAATCACAGTGGATCCTCGGCGGCGACGGCTGGGCATATGACATCGGCTTCGGCGGTGTTGACCATGTGCTGGCTTCCGGCGAAGATATCAACGTCCTGGTATTCGATACCGAGGTCTACTCCAACACCGGCGGTCAGGCTTCCAAGGCAACCCAGCCCGGCGCAGTGGCTCAGTTTGCTGCGGCAGGTAAGGAAGTGAAGAAGAAAGACCTGGCTTCCATCGCCATGAGCTATGGTTACATCTATGTCGCACAGATCGCCATGGGTGCTGACTTCAACCAGACCGTCAAGGCTCTTGCCGAGGCGGAGGCTTATCCGGGACCGTCACTGGTCATCGCCTATGCTCCGTGCATCAACCACGGCATCAAGAAGGGCATGAGCAAGTCACAGACCGAGGAGCAGCTGGCTGTCGAGGCCGGTTACTGGCATCTGTTCCGCTTCAACCCGGCTGCAGAGTCCAAGTTCACGCTTGACTCCAAGGCACCGACCGGAGATCTGATGGAGTTCCTGGACGGCGAGGTCCGTTACAACTCCCTGAAGAGAGCAAATCCGGCAAGGGCTGAGAAGCTCTTTGCGAAGAACGCCCAGTACAATAAGGAACGCTATGAGTACCTGAGCAAGCTCATCGGTCTCTATGCTGCCGAATAAGGGCGAACTGACTGCATAACAGCACAAAACGTCAAGGCAGGGATCCGGGAACTGACCGGATCCCTGCTTTTTATTTCAGGGGACAGGCAGTTTGAAATGCTTAACACGATTTTGCATTTACTATTTTTTGGGGCTGTGGTATGATTTCAGAGTGTTCAGATATATTGACCTGATGATTCAGACAATGAAAGGATGAACGATGAAAATCGGTGTATGGGAACTGATGGTCGTGTTTGTTGTGGCCCTGCTCGTGATCGGGCCTGACAAGCTGCCGGAGTATGCAAGAAAATTCGGAGAGGCGCTTAAGGAGTTTAAAAAATATTCTTCCGAGGCGACCAGGGAGATCAGAGAAAGCGTGGTGGAACCGCTGCAGGAAGCGCAAAGGCCTCTGAAGGAAGCGATGGAACCTCTCAATGATCTGGAAAAGTCCGTGCGCGGAGAAATGAACGATCTGAAGAAATCCATCAATGATATAGGAAAGCCGTCGCAGCCGAAGAAGACGGATGAGGCGGAAGAAACAGCACAGGAGACTTCGGCCGGG
>JAGCAN010000240.1 GCA_017652685.1 Oscillospiraceae bacterium | reverse complement strand
TGAAGACAGCAGCCTTTCCTTTTTTGAATGGTTATCATACGAAAAACATGCGTTGACGGTAACTGACGAAAGGCGTATTATATGCCCCATTGAGAGACAACGGCGTCTCTTGAGGGATTTTCTCCCTCAAGGCGCCGCTGTCTCTTTTTTTATTCATAAGAAAAGGAGATATGGATTATGAGCTGCATACCCGAAGTATTTGCCAGTAAAGTCTTTGATGACAAAATGATGCGTTCCAGACTGCCGAAGGAGGCCTATCAGTCGCTCCACCGGACCATTGAGGAAGGGTCTCCGCTGAATCAGAAGCTTGCCAATGCGGTGGCTTCTGCCATGTGCGCCTGGGCGGTGGAGAACGGAGCTACACATTTTACACACTGGTTCCAGCCGCTGACAGGCATTACCGCCGAGAAACATGACAGCTTTGTCAATCCGGCGCCTGACGGACGTGCCATCATGGAATTTTCCGGAAAGGAACTGATCCAGGGTGAGCCGGATGCATCTTCTTTTCCTTCCGGCGGCCTGCGCGCAACGTTTGAAGCCAGAGGATACACTGCCTGGGATCCAACCAGCTATGCGTTTATCAAGGAAAAAACGCTCTGCATCCCTACGGCATTCTGTTCCTACGGCGGGGAGGCGCTGGATAAGAAGACTCCCCTGCTGCGGAGTATGGAGGCTATCAACCGTCAGGCACTGCGAATTCTGAAACTCTTCGGCAACGAAAGCGTAAAGAGAGTCACGACCAATGTCGGGCCGGAACAGGAATACTTCCTGGTAGACAGGGAAATGTTTCTGAAGCGCAAGGATCTGCGTTACTCCGGAAGAACACTTTTCGGCGCAAAGCCGCCCAAAGGCCAGGAGCTGGACGACCACTATTTCGGTTCCATCAAGCCGCGTGTCCAGGCTTATATGGAGGAACTGAACGAAGAGCTTTGGAAGCTTGGTATCTTTGCCAAAACAGAACATAACGAAGTTGCCCCCGCCCAGCATGAACTTGCTGTGATTTATACCACTACCAACGTGGCTACCGACAAGAACCAGCTCACGATGGAAGTGATGAAGAAGGTTGCCCGCCGGCACGGCCTTGTCTGCCTGCTGCATGAAAAGCCTTTCGCAGGGGTCAACGGAAGCGGAAAACACAACAACTGGTCTATTTCAACCGACACGGGCGTCAACCTGCTTTCTCCCGGTGAAACACCGCATGAGAATGCCCAGTTCCTTCTTTTCCTGATGGCTGTCATTCAGGCAGTGGATGATTATCAGGATCTCCTTCGTTTGAGTGTGGCGTCAGCCGGCAATGATCACCGTCTCGGAGCCAATGAAGCACCTCCCGCTGTCATTTCCATTTTCCTCGGGGACGAGCTCACGGCTGTGCTGGATGCCATTGAAAAGGATGCCCCCTATGCCGGAGCGGAGAAGAAGCAGCTCAAGCTCGGTGTGGATGTCCTGCCGAAGTTTCCGCGTGATTCAACCGACCGCAACCGCACTTCTCCGTTTGCTTTTACGGGCAACAAGTTTGAGTTCCGCATGGTGGGATCCAGCGACTCGATCGCCTGCCCGAACATGATGCTCAACGCGGCTGTGGCGGATGCACTGATGCAGTTCGCTGATGTGCTGGAAAAGGCGGAAGATTTCAACTCCTGCCTGCACGATCTTATTAAGAACACAATTATTGCCCATAAACGCATCATCTTCAACGGAAACGGCTATGACGACGCCTGGATAAAGGAAGCCACAGAAAAACGAGGCCTGCTCAACCTGCGCACCACACCGGATGCGCTGCAGAAGCTGCTGGACGAAAAGAATATCAAGATGCTGCTCGGGCAGGGCGTGTTTGCGGAGTGCGAACTGCGTTCCCGTTATGAAATCCAGCTTGAAAATTATGTCCGTACCGTGAGAATTGAAGCACTCACAATGACGGATATGGCACGGCGCGAGATTCAGCCTGCCGTGATGGCCTTCAGTGCGGATGCGGCGAAAGGCATTACTGCAAAGAAAGCGATTGATCAGAGCGTTGCCTGCAAATATGAGATGAAGCTTGTCAAGCGCCTCGGAGTATTGTCTGACTGTATCGACACAGCTACAGATGAACTGGAAGAAGCCGTGACTGTCCTGGACAGCCTGGAGAATGTGACATTCCAGGCCCTTCATATCCGGGATATCATCATTCCAAAGATGGCGGAACTGCGCGCTGCCTGTGACGAAGCGGAAACGCTTACTGCGAGCAGCTACTGGCCGTTCCCGACGTACGGAGATCTGCTTTTCGGCGTATAAAAGGCGAAGCGGCGCGGCGAAAGAAACCTGAGGGGAGGAAGAAACAATGTGTTCCATAATGGGATTTACCTCGTGTGAGTCGATCAGCGAGGAAGAGATAAAAATCTATTTTGACAGAACCAAATCACGCGGCCCGGATATGAGCCGCATGGAGAAAGCGGGAAAGGGCATGCTCTGTTTTCACAGGCTTGCCATAATGGGGCTGCATGAAGAAGGAATGCAGCCCTTCCACCTTGACGGTGATATGTGCATATGCAACGGGGAGCTGTACCTTTTCCGTCCGCTGAAAGCGGAGCTGGCAAAAGAATATGATTTTATCAGCGATTCCGACTGTGAGATCATTCTCCCGCTTTACCACAAATACGGGCTTGAGATGTTCTCCAAACTGGATGCGGAGTTCGCGATGGTGATCTATGACAGCAAAAAGGATGCCCTCATCGCAGCCCGCGACCCTATCGGCATCCGGCCGCTGTTTTACGGCACGCTGAAAGATGGCTCAATGGTTTTTGCCAGCGAGGCAAAAAACCTTGTCGGCCTGTGTGAAAAAATCATTCCCTTCCCGCCAGGGCATTATTATGCGGACGGCGAGTTTGTGAAGTATGCGGATCTGACTACGGTGGAAGAGTATATCAGCGGTGATCTGGATGAGATCTGCAGCAACATCCGGGAGAAGCTGATCCTCGGTGTGGACAAACGCCTTGACGCAGACGCCCCGCTGGGCTTCCTGCTGTCCGGCGGTGTGGATTCCAGTCTTGTATGCGCAATCGCGGGGCGCGTTCTGGGAAGGCACATCCGGACCTTTGCCATCGGCATGGACGTTGACGCGATCGACCTGAAATATGCCAGGACAGCTGCAGAATACATCGGCGCGGAGCATACGGAAGTTTTCATGACGAGACAAGAGGTGATTGATTCCCTCGAGGAAGTAATCGCAATGCTCGGCACCTATGACATCACTACGATCCGAGCCAGCATGGGAATGTACCTGTGCTGCAAGGCCATTCATGAACAGACGGATATCCGCGTGCTTATGACGGGAGAAATCAGTGATGAGCTCTTCGGCTACAAGTATACGGATTTTGCACCGTCGCCCGAAGCTTTCCAGCAGGAGGCAAAAAAGCGCATCGATGAGATCTATATGTATGACGTCCTGCGGGCAGACCGGTGCATCTCCGTCAACTCGATCGAGGCGCGCGTGCCTTTCGGAGATCTGGAATTCGTCCGCTATGTGATGTCCATTGACCCGAAGCTGAAGGTGAACAGCTACGGCATGGGTAAATACCTTCTCCGTAAATCGTTTGAAAAGGACAAGCTTCTCCCCGATTCTATTCTCTGGCGGCAGAAAGCGGCCTTTTCCGATGCCGTCGGCCACTCGATGGTGGATGACCTGAAAGAATATGCAGAAGGGCTATATACAGATGCCGAATTTGAAGAAAAACGGAAAGCCTATGATTTTGCGCAGCCCTTCACGAAAGAGAGTTTGCTCTATCGGGAAATCTTTGAAAAATACTATCCGGGACAGGCGGAAATGGTAAAGGATTTCTGGATGCCGAACAAAGAGTGGGAAGGATGCAATGTCAATGATCCTTCAGCACGAGTACTGGCAAACTACGGAAACAGCGGCGTATAAAACAGGTTAAAGAGAATAGGAGCTCTGCCATGACAAAATACATCTTTGTTACGGGCGGTGTCGTGTCCGGCCTTGGGAAGGGGATTACAGCCGCTTCCCTTGGCCGGCTTCTGAAAGCCCGGGGGCTGAAGGTTGCAGCCCAAAAGCTCGATCCTTATATCAATGTTGACCCGGGCACTATGAGCCCCTATCAGCACGGAGAGGTATATGTCACGGAAGACGGTGCGGAAACGGATCTGGATCTCGGGCATTATGAGCGTTTTATTGATGAAGATCTGAATAAGTATTCCAATCTGACGACCGGCAAAGTCTACTGGAATGTTCTGAACAAAGAGCGCAGAGGAGAATACCTCGGCAGCACGGTACAAATTATCCCGCATATTACGGATGAGATCAAATCCTTTATATACAACGTCGGCAGAAAAACGGAAGCGGACGTTGTGATCACAGAAGTCGGCGGCACCATCGGCGACATCGAAGGGCAGCCCTTTATCGAGGCAATCCGGCAGGTCGGGCTGGAAGTCGGTAAAGAAAATGCCATGTACATCCATGTGACGCTTGTTCCGTTTCTGCATGGCAGCAATGAGCATAAAACCAAACCGACCCAGCATTCCGTCAAAGAACTGCAGGGTATGGGTATCCATCCGGATATTATCGTACTTCGATCCGATGAGCCGATTGAAGACCCGTCTGTTTTCCGTAAAGTTGCTATGTTCTGCAACATGCAGCCGGAATGCGTCATTGAGAACCGCACACTCGATGTGCTTTATGAATGCCCACTGATGCTGGAGGAACAAAACTTTTCCGGCATTGTCTGCAAAAGGCTGCAGCTTGACGCTCCCGAGCCGCATCTTTCCGGCTGGAAAAACATGGTTAAATCCGCCAAGTCGCTGGAGAAAAGCGTGACGGTTGCGCTTGTCGGAAAGTATGTACAGCTGCACGATGCCTACCTATCCGTAATCGAGGCACTGAAACACGCGGGCTATGCCTGCAGCGCGGAAATCTCCATCCGCTGGATTGATTCCGAAACGGTCAAAGCCGAGAACTGCGGAGAGCTTTTCGGAGACGTAGACGGAATCCTTGTCCCGGGAGGGTTCGGAAGCCGCGGAATAGAAGGAAAGATCCTCGCTGCCTGTTTTGCGAGAGAGCATCAGATCCCCTATCTCGGCCTCTGCCTGGGTATGCAGATTGCCGTAATCGAGTTTGCCAGACATGTGGCAAATCTTGCAGGGGCAAACTCCCGCGAGTTCGATGAAAATGCCCCCTATAAGGTGATTGACTTCATGCCTGGACAGAATGATGAAATTGACAAGGGCGGTACGCTGCGCCTCGGAGCCTATCCCTGTGTGATCCGTCCCGGTTCCCGAATGGATCAGTGCTATTGTGCAAGGGAGATCAGCGAACGTCACAGACATCGTTATGAGTTTAACAATAAATACCGCACAGTTCTGGAGAACGCCGGCCTTGTTATCAGCGGCGAATCACCGGACGGGAACCTGGTCGAAACTGTGGAACTGAAAGACCATCCCTTTTTTGTCGGTGTGCAGTACCATCCGGAATTCAAGAGCCGCCCGAACAAGCCGCATCCTCTTTTCAAAGGCTTTGTTGCTGCGGCGGTGAACTCCAGCAGAAAAGGAGAGACAGAAAATGAATGAAGAGAAATGGCTTTCCTATGGAGAAGTGAAAGAACGGGATGCCTGCGGAATCGGAGTTGTCGTTGACATCAAAGGAAGGCAGAGCCGTGACATCGTGGACGATGCCCTGAAAATCGTGGAAAAGCTGGAGCATCGCGCCGGGAAAGATGCCACGGGACAAATCGGGGACGGCGTCGGGATTCTCTCCCAGATCTGCCATCCCTTCTTCAAAAAGGCGCTCAAAAAAGAAAATATCAGCCTGCCGGATGCCAGACATTACGGGATCGGCATGTTTTTCTTTCCGCATAACACACTGCACCGCAGACAAGCTCAAAAGATGTTTGAAATTATTACGGAAAAGGAAGGAATGCAGTTCCTTGGCTGGCGTGAAGTACCCGTCCATCCGGAGATCCTGGGGGAAGCAGCCCGAAACTGCATGCCGGCCATCTTCCAGTGCTTTGTACAAAAGCCTGACGACGTGGCATGCGGCCTGCCTTTTGACAGACGACTGTATGTGGTGAGAAGGGAATTCGAACAGTCAAACAATGACACTTATGTTGTCAGCCTCTCAAGTCGATCCATCATCTACAAAGGGATGTTTCTCGTTAGCCAGCTCAGGGGCTTTTACAGCGACCTGCAGCAGAAAGATTTCTGCTCTGCCATTGCGATGGTGCATTCCCGTTTTTCCACCAACACGACACCTTCCTGGGAACGTGCACACCCCAATCGGTTAATTTTGCACAACGGAGAGATCAATACCATCCGCGGCAATGTCGACCGAATGCTTGCCCGTGAAGAGACGATGTCCTCTCCCCTCCTGCAGGATGAGATGGATAAAATCTTTCCCGTGGTATCCACCTCCGGGTCGGACTCCGCCATGCTTGACAACACCGTGGAATTTCTCATGATGAATGGGATTGACCTGCCGCTGGCCATGATGATCACAATCCCCGAACCATGGAAAAACAGCAAATATATGCCGCGTAAAAAGCGCGACCTCTATCGGTATTACGCAACCATGATGGAACCGTGGGACGGGCCCGCATCCATTCTCTTTTCCGACGGGGAAGTCGTTGGGGCTATTCTTGACCGAAACGGGCTTCGGCCTTCCCGTTATTATCTGACGGATGACGGCCGCCTGATTCTCTCCTCCGAGGTCGGAGTACTGGAAGTACCTGAGGAACATATCATCCGTAAAGATAAAATGCGTCCCGGCCGGATGCTTGTTGTGGATACGCGGCGCGGCAGGCTGCTGGAGGATGACGAAATCAAGGACTATTACGCCTCCCGCCAGCCGTACGGAGAATGGCTGGACCAGAACCTTGTCCAGCTGGCGGATCTCCCGATCCCGAACAAGAAAGTGCCGCGCCATACACAGGAGATGCGCGACAGGCTTTACCGCGCCTTCGGCTATACCTATGAACAGATCAAAGATACGCTGATCCCCATGGCGCGCACGGGGAGCGAGCCGATTGCCTCCATGGGGACGGATGTCCCTCTTGCCGTGCTCTCCCGGCAGTATCCGCCGCTTTTTGATTATTTCAAGCAACAGTTTGCCCAGGTGACAAATCCACCGATTGATGCTATTCGCGAGGAGTGTGTGACGGATACCACCGTCTACGTTGGGCGCGACGGCAACCTTCTGGTGGAGCAGCAGGAGAACTGCACCGTACTGCAAATCAACAATCCTATTCTCACCGGGGTCGATTTACTGAAAATCAAGGCGATCAAAAAGCCAGGATTCCATGTAGAAACGGTTTCTCTGCTCTATTATAAAAATACCCCGCTTGAAAGGGCGGTAGAGCGCCTCTTTATCCAGTGTGACAAAGCCTATAAACAAGGGGCAAATATTCTTATTCTCTCTGACCGCGGAGTGGATGAAAACCATATGGCGATTCCATCGATCCTCGCGGTGTCCGCACTAGAGCAATATCTCGTGCGGACAAAGAAGCGCACGGCGGTCTCCATCATTCTGGAAAGTGCAGAACCACGCGAGGTGCATCATTTTGCCCTGCTGCTCGGCTACGGCGCACGTGCTATTTGTCCATATCTGGCGCACGAATGTATTGAAGAATGCATTGAACTTGGTCTGCTCGACAAGGATTCCCATACTGCCATACGCGATTATGACAGTGCTGTGCTGCACGGGATCGTGAAAATCGCTTCCAAAATGGGCATTTCAACTATCCAATCTTATCAATCGGCGCAGATTTTTGAGGCGGTCGGAATCAAAAAGGATGTTATTGATCGCTATTTCACCCACACCGTAAGCCGTGTGGGCGGGATCGGCATGGAGGAGATCGGTGCTGCCGTGGAGTTCCATCACAGCCATGCTTTTGATCCGCTCGGCCTCGGGGTTGACACACGTGTTGACAGTGTGGGTATGCACAAGCTGCGTTCCTGCGAAAGGAGCGAACAGCATCTCTTCGATGCCGAAACTATTGTTGCCTTGCAGGAAGCAGTGCGCAGCGGTGACTATGAAAAGTATAAGGTATATTCCAGGAGAATCAATGAGGCAAAGAGCCCGCAGACACTACGCTCGCTATTGGCATTCCGCTATCCGGAAGACGGAGGGATCCCTCTGGAGCAGGTAGAGAGTGTGGAGAGCATTGTGCGCCGCTTTAAGACCGGGGCAATGTCCTACGGATCTATTTCGGAAGAAGCGCACGAATGCCTTGCCATTGCCATGAACCGCCTCGGCGGAAAATCCAACTCCGGTGAAGGCGGTGAGGAACCTTCGCGCTTAGGAACTGACAGGAACAGTGCCATCAAGCAGGTGGCATCCGGCCGTTTCGGCGTGACAAGCCGGTATCTCTGTTCGGCAAAAGAAATCCAGATCAAAATGGCACAGGGTGCAAAGCCGGGTGAAGGCGGACATCTGCCCGGAAAAAAAGTCTATCCCTGGATTGCCAAAAACCGGTGCTCCACGCCGGGAGTAAGCCTCATCAGCCCACCGCCCCACCATGATATTTACTCCATTGAAGACCTGGCCCAGCTGATTTATGACCTGAAAAATGCCAACCGCGACGCACGCATCTCTGTCAAGCTCGTCAGTGAAGCCGGTGTAGGAACCATTGCATCGGGCGTTGCGAAAGCAGGAGCACAGGTCGTCCTGATTTCGGGATACGACGGGGGAACAGGGGCTGCCCCAAAAAGCTCCATTCACAATACCGGCCTTCCATGGGAACTCGGCCTCTCGGAGGCACACCGGACGCTAATTGATAACGGGCTTCGTCAGCGCGTCATCCTGGAAACGGACGGCAAGCTCCTTACAGGGCGTGATGTGGCAATTGCAGCAATCCTCGGGGCAGAAGAATTCGGATTTGCCACAGGCCCGCTGATCGCACTCGGGTGCGTGATGATGCGAGTCTGCAATATGGATACGTGCCCTATGGGGATTGCCACCCAAAATCCGGAACTCCGCTGCCGTTTCAAGGGAAAGCCGGAGGATGTGGAAAACTTCATGCGATTTATTGCGCAGGAGCTGCGGGAGATTATGGCAAAGCTCGGCGTCAGTACCGTGGAGAGCCTGGTTGGCCGTCGTTCACTGCTCCGGCAAAGGGACGATCTGCAGAGTGAGCGTGCAAAAACCGTGCTGGCAAAGCAGCTGCTGGATGATGGGAAGGACTGCCCCATTCATTTTGATCCGCAGGCAATCTATCAATTTCATCTGGAAAAGACGGCGGATATGAGCGTTCTCCTTCCCTCTTTTACGGAGACGCTAAAGACCAGAAAACCGGCAGCTATTACGGTGGAAATATCAAGTCAAAACCGTACCTTCGGCACGATTCTGGGGTCTGAAATCACCAAAGCCTGGCCAGACGGACTGCCAGATGATACAGTTACAATCTGGGCCTCCGGCGGAGGAGGCCAGTCTTTCGGGGCATTTATTCCCAAAGGCATGACAATCCGCCTGTCAGGTGACAGCAATGACTATTTCGGCAAAGGGCTTTCCGGTGGGCGGCTGATCGTCAAGCCTCCTGAAAACTCCGCAATCAACCCCGGAGAAAACATTATTATCGGCAACGTGGCACTGTACGGTGCAACTTCCGGAGAAGCTTACATCAACGGAATGGCAGGCGAGCGCTTTTGTGTGCGCAACTCCGGTGCAAGAGCTGTGGTGGAAGGGGTAGGAGACCATGGCTGTGAGTATATGACAGGCGGCTGCGTTGTGATCCTCGGCCCGGCGGGAAAAAACTTTGCTGCCGGGATGTCCGGCGGGATTGCCTATGTGTTTGATGACCGGCATGAGCTCTATCTGAACCTGAACAAGGAGCTGGTTTCGATGGAGGCAGTAACAGCCAAGTATGACGCCCAGGAGCTGCGAGCTATGATTGAGCACCATGTCAACGAAACCGGTTCCCCACGCGGAAAAGTGATTCTGGAAAACTGGGAAGAGACGCTGCCGTTGTTTAAAAAGATCGTCCCGAACGATTACCGCTTTATGCTCTCTGCTATCAGCCGTCTGGAAGAGAAAGGGATCTCCCGGGAGGCGGCGGAGCTGGATGCGTTCTATGCGCTGCAGCAGGGAAAGGAGTGAGATCCATGGGTAAGACGACAGGCTTTCTTGACTATCGACGGCTCGATAATCCGATGGAATCACCGCAGAAGCGGATTACCAGTTTTCAGGAATTTCATAGAGCACTCTCTGCCGAGAAGCGGATGGAACAGGGAGCACGGTGCATGAACTGCGGGGTTCCGTTTTGCCAATCGGCCTACGGATGTCCTCTGCATAATCTGATTCCTGAGTGGAATGATGAGATTTTTGCCGGCAACTGGAGCCATGCTCTCTCCAGATTGCTGAAAATCAACAGTTTTCCGGAATTCACGGGCAGGGTCTGCCCTGCGCTGTGCGAAAATGCCTGTATTTGCGGAATGGACGACCTGCATAACGCCGTGACCATTCGGGAAAACGAGCTTTTCGTTTCCGAATATGCATGGGCAAACGGGCTGATAAAGCCGGAAATCCCTGCAGTGCGGACGGGCAAGCACGTCGCTGTTGTCGGCTCGGGTCCATCAGGCCTTGCGGTATCGGATCTCCTGAACCGGCGAGGGCACTCCGTCACCGTATACGAGCGGGATGACACTCCCGGCGGACTGCTGATGTACGGTATCCCTGCGATGAAACTCGACAAGAAGGTGGTGGCCCGTCGTATTGAAAAAATGAAAGCCGAGGGGATCACTTTCCTTTGTTCCACGGAGGTCGGGAAAGATATATCCGCATCCCGCATACTGAAGCAGTATGACGCTGTTGTGCTCTGCTGCGGGGCAAGACAAACGAGAGAGGTTGCGCATGTCGACAGCTCTGTGCCCGGTGTTTTTCCTGCACTGGAATATCTGACAGAGAGTACGAAAGCTGTGCTGGAAGGGCGTGAGAGCACCAGAAATGCGTCCGGGCGCCATGTGCTTGTCATTGGAAACGGTGATACTGCAACAGACTGTGTTGCAACCGCCGTCCGCCAGGGGGCGAAATCCGTCCACCAGCTGGTGCGTAAACCACGGCCTGTGGAAGGAACGCGCGTCTGGCCTTACCGCCCAACCGGAGAAAAAACAGCTTACGGACAGGAGGAGGCAGCTGCACTCTACGGAAGTGATCCGCGTTTGTACGAAACCACCGTACAGGAGCTGCTCACCGATGAGGCCGGCGCCCTGCGCGCTGCCCGCATACGGCAGGGGGAAACGGAAGCCGAAGTCCCGGCAGATATGGTGCTGATAGCGGCAGGTTTTTCCGGAGCGGAAAACAATATCGCGCAGGTCTTTGGCGTGAGCAGGGACGAAAAGGGCCGGATCGGCGCATCGGACTGCACGACCGAAAACCCGAAACTCTTTGCCTGCGGGGATGTCCGGCGTGGCCCCTCGCTCGTCGTCTGGGCGATTGCCGAAGGACGAGCATGTGCACACGAGGTTGACCGTTATCTGGAAGGCTATACATATTTATAAGACAGAAAATTCCCTGTTTTTCGGGAAAAGAAGACAGCGTTTTCTGCCTGTATAAGAAAGGAGAGGTTATGGCGGCATTCGAGAAAGTGTGCTCCGGTATCCCTCAGATGGACGAGGCACTGGATTATATACGGCTTGGTGATAATGTCGTGTGGCAGGTTTCATCGTTGGATGAATTCCGGCTTTTTGCCGAGCCCTTCGCCCGGCAGGCAGTCAGCGAAGGGAGAAACCTGATCTATGTGCGCTTTGCAGGCCATCCACCGATTCTCCATGATATGGAGGGGCTGCGAATTGTGCAGATGAAGCTGTCGCATCGATTTGAAACTTTTACTGTAAACATTCACAATCTGATTGAAAAGGAAGGGAAGGATGCCCTCTATGTGTTTGACTGCCTTTCCGAGCTCGAAGAAGCCTGGGCTACCGACCTCCTTATGGGAGACTTCTTTCACCTGACCTGCCCGTATCTCTTTTCACTTGATACCATTGCATTTTTCCCTGTAATCCGCGGGCGGCACTCCTTTGACGCCATTGCAAAGATCCGTGACACAACGCAGCTGTTCCTTGATGTATATTCGGATGCAGTTTCCGGACAGAAAGGAAACCTGTATGTCCGCCCGATGAAAGTGTGGAACCGCTATTCTGAGACCATGTTCAGCCCTCACAGATATGACCCGGAGAGCGGGGAATTCCGCGTATTGTCAGAGGGAGTGGAGATCAGCCGATTCTATGCACGGATGAACCAGGCCGCCAAAGAGACAGCCAACCAGAATATCGACAGCTGGGAGCGTTTCTTCCTGCGAACCCGGCTGATGTATGACAGCGGCCTTGACGTTACGAAAGAGTGCAGCAGGATCTGCGATATTATGCTGACCAGAGACGAACGCCTGCGTCCACTTATCAAAAAGAATTTCTCCCCTTACGATTATTTTGAAATCCATTCCCGGATGATCGGCACAGGTATGATCGGCGGCAAGGCGTGCGGGATGCTTCTTGCGAGAAAGATTATCGAAAATCGGGATCCTGTGCTCTATCAGAAAATTGAGCCGCACGATTCGTTTTATATCGGGTCGGATGTGTTTTATTCCTATATTGTGGACAACGGCTTTTGGGATCTGAAAATCCGCCAGCGCACAGATGATGGGTATTTTGCCCTTGCGGAGGCATTTGCAGAGGAAATCATGAAAGGGAGCTTTTCCCTGCAGATAGAGGCACAGTTCGTCAAGCTGATTGAATATTACGGCAACGAGCCGATCATCGTCCGTTCCAGCTCCATCCTGGAAGACGGGTTCGGAAATGCGTTCGCAGGAAAGTATGAGTCGGTCTTCTGCAGCAGCAACGGCTCTGCCGAAAGCCGTCTGCAGGAGTTCGAACAGGCGGTCAAAACCGTCTATGCCAGTGCAGCAAGCATGTCAGCTCTCGATTACCGCAAACGAAGAGGGCTTGAGAAGATGGACGAACAGATGGGAATTCTCGTCCAACGAGTCTCCGGTTCCCGTTACAGCGCATTTTTCATGCCTTCGGCGGCGGGGGTTGGGTATTCCTCGAGCCCGTACCGGCTGGGACTGCTGCATCCGGAATCCGGCATGCTGCGGCTTGTGGCAGGACTAGGCACTGCTGCGGTGGATCGACGCACCGGTTCCTACCCCCGCATGGTGTCTCTCGACGAGCCGACCAAAATCATGCTTACCTCCGATGCGGACAAACATAAGTATTCCCAGCGGCTGATTGATGCGGTCGGCAACTCGCCGGAAGCCCTTGAAAACCACGAAGCCGAAGAGATCCGCAAAATCATCCCACCGTACCTCGCCAACATTCTTTTCTCCCATGACTGGGATGCGGAACGATATTTCCGTGAGATGGGACTACGGGAGGAGGTCTGCTATGTCTCCTGCGAGGGTATTGTGCAAAACCGCGCTCTGATGCAGGATATGAAAACTCTCCTCAGTGCCCTTCAGGAGGAATACCAGTATCCGGTAGATGTTGAATATACCATCAACATCGCACCAAGCGGAGAGTATATGATTGCTATTCTTCAGTGCAGGCCTTTGCAGCTTACGCCGGAAGGAGAACCTGTCCAAATCCCACAGAGTTGTTCTGATGACAGGGTTCTTTTGGAAACAAAAGGCGTTTCCATGGGGTTTTCACGGAAGTACAAGGTTGATCTGATCGTCTATATCGATGCCATCGCCTATTATCAGCTTCCCTATCGGGAAAAATACAGTGTGCGAGAAGCCCTCTCCGCTATCAACTGGAAGTGCAGAGAGAAAAATCTTCACCTTCTGCTCATTACACCGGGACGTATCTGTACTTCTTCCCCTGAACTGGGTGTTCCCTCCTCTTTTGCGGATATCAGCGAGTTTAACGCCATCGTTGAGGTATCAGAGCAGAATGCCGGTTATATGCCGGAGCTGAGCTACGGTAGCCATATTTTTCAGGATCTGGTAGAAGCCGGAATTCTGTATTCGGCGATTTTTGAGGGCAGCAGTACACGAGCCTTTCATCCTGAGATGCTGAAGCAGCAGCCAAACCGGCTGCAGGACTATGTTCCGAATTCCGATGCCCTGCAGGAGGTGATTACCGTCTGTGAAACGGCGGAAAGCGGCGTTCAACTTTATTACGACATGGCAAGTGAACATCTTTTGATCAAGGTGAATCCTAAACAATTAGCAGTATGAAAGCATAAAAAGATAGCCGGCACCCTGGAAAGTAACGGCTATCTCTCGGAAGCAACGGAGGACAAAGATGCCCGCCATCACTGTCCTCCACTTTATCAAACGTATTTTGAAAAGTCAAGGAGGAATGAATTATGTCAGTAGAGTTTTGGTTTTTAATAGGTGCCGCGCTGGTTTTCTGGATGCAGGCAGGGTTTGCCATGGTGGAAACAGGCTTTACCAGAGCAAAGAATGCAGGAAATATCATCATGAAAAATTTGATGGATTTCTGCATCGGTACTGTGGTTTTTTCCCTGCTCGGATATACCCTCATGATGGGGGAGGATACCTTTTTCGGTCTGATCGGGAAACCGAATCTGGATCTGTTTCTGCACTTCAAAGAATTTATTGCATCGCCCGAAGACGGATTTACGGACGCATCAACTTTTGTGTTTAATCTTGTTTTCTGTGCGACCACCGCAACGATTGTATCCGGAGCTATGGCAGAGCGAACAAAGTTCTCCGCCTACTGCATTTACTCCGGGGCGATTTCCCTTCTCATCTATCCGATTGAAGCGCACTGGATCTGGGGTGGAGGATGGCTCTCCAGGCTAGGCTTCCATGATTATGCCGGTTCCTGCGCCATTCATATGACAGGCGGGATTGCGGCACTGGTCGGCGCAGTGATTCTCGGGCCACGCCTTGGAAAATATATGAAAGACAGATCCGGAAAAATCGTCAAGATCAATGCCATCCCGGGCCACTCGATTCCTCTGGGTGCTCTTGGCGTCTTTATTCTATGGCTCGGATGGTACGGGTTTAACGGAGCCGCTGCAACTACGCCTTCGGAACTGTCCTCTATCTTTCTCACAACAACCATAGCCCCAGCGGTAGCTACCTGCACCACGATGATCTACACCTGGAAGAAAAACGGGAAACCGGATGTATCCATGTGTCTGAATGCCTCTCTGGCAGGGCTGGTAGGTATTACGGCAGGATGTGATGCGCTTGATGCTGTCGGTTCCATCGTGGTTGGGCTTGTTTCAGGTATACTGGTGGTGGTTGTGGTTGAAGTGCTGGACCTGAAACTGCATATAGACGATCCGGTAGGTGCGGTGGCAGTGCACATGGCAAATGGGGCATGGGGGACAATTGCAGTCGGCCTTCTGGCAAATCCTGATGCACCGGCGGGACTGCGCGGTCTCCTCTATACCGGCGAATTTAGGTTGCTTGGTGTTCAGTTGTTGGGCTTTGCGTCCGTTGCATGCTATGCAGTGGTCACTCTTTTTGTGACGTTCAGGATTATTGAAAAGACAAACGGGCTACGAGCTGATCCGGCTGATGAACTTGCTGGCCTGGATATCAGTGAACATGGCCTCCCAAGTGCTTATGCTGATTTTGCTCCTGCAGTAGATAAATATGCCGACTTCTCCTCCGGAGAACCGATCACCGCCGTGACAGGGACCACGCCTCCTGCAGAAGCTGTTCCTGTGAAGCGAGAACCTACTTTCCATGCGGACGGACATAAGTATACAAAGGTTGAGATTGTCTTCAAGGAAGAGAGACTCTATGCCCTTAAAGACGCTATGAGCAGACTGGGGATCACCGGTATGACGGTCTCTCACGTGATGGGGTATGGGATCCAGAAAGGCCACGCGGAGTATTACCGTGGCGTAGCGGTAGAAACAGACCTTCGTCCGAAAGTTCAGGTAGATATCGTTGTCAGTAAGATCCCTGTGCGGGATGTAATAGAAACGGCGAAAAAAGTTCTCTATACGGGCCATATCGGAGATGGAAAAATCTTCGTCTATGACGTAGAAAATGTTGTAAAAGTGCGTACCGGAGAAGAGGGATATGACGCCCTTCAGGATGTCGAGTAAAGCTAAAGGAGAGAAATAATTATATAGAATATTGGAGACAGAAATGTTTGATCCGTTGAAGATAAAAAACGATTGTGTGGCCTGGATACGCGATTTTTTTGAGACGAATGGAAATGGCTGCAATGCAGTGGTCGGTATTTCTGGTGGAAAAGATAGTTCCACAGTTGCTGCACTGTGTGTGGAAGCGCTTGGAAAAGAACGGGTGATTGGAGTACTGATGCCAAACGGAGTTCAGCCAGATATCGATATGGCGAAAACTTTGATCAATCATCTGGGTATCCAGCATTATATAGTGAACATCGAAACGGCTGTGGAAAGTCTCAAAAATAATATTCCGTTTGAATTGTCTAAACAGAGCAGAATTAACCTCCCAGCAAGAATCCGAATGGCGGCGCTGTATGCGGTGTCACAGAGTCATAATGGGCGGGTGGCTAATACCTGCAATCTGTCAGAAGACTGGGTAGGCTATGCCACACGGTATGGAGACGGAGCAGGGGATTTTAGTCCCTGCTCTAATCTGACCGTACAGGAGGTCAAGGCGGTTGGTCGGGTACTTGGGCTGCCAGAGATGCTCATCGAAAAAATACCCATTGATGGCCTGTCAGGAAAAACAGATGAAGAAAATCTTGGATTCAGCTATGAGGAACTGGATAGTTATATTCGAACAGGGAAAATAGCGGATTCCACGATAAAAGAGAAAATAGATCATCTGCACAAAATTAACCAGTTCAAGCTAAAGCCTATTCCGGCTTATGATCCAAAACTTGAGATTGGTCTTTTATAGGAGTTATAGGAGAAAGAAGGTACGGAATTCCATGCATGACAGATATATGAATCCGCTCTGTACCCGTTATGCGGGACAGAAAATGCAGCAGATTTTTTCCGATGACAGAAAGTTTATGACCTGGAGAAGACTGTGGCTGGCACTCGCGGAGGCGGAGCGGGATCTAGGTATCCCCATCACAGATCTTCAGCTGCAGGAAATGCGGGATCATCTGGAAGAGATTGATTACGAGATGGCTGAACGGGAGGAAAAGGCTGTACGCCATGACGTGATGGCTCATGTCCGTACCTTTGCCGCATGCTGCCCGCATGCTGCTCCGATCATTCATCTCGGAGCGACTTCCTGTTATGTGGGGGATAACACCGATGTTATCAACATGCGGGACGCACTCCTTCTCATCAGAAAGAAACTTCTGGAAGTCATGGAGGTGCTTGCCGATCTGGCGGATAAAACAAAAAGCATGCCCACCCTAGCCTATACACATTTCCAGCCGGCACAGCCCACAACGGTCGGGACACGTGTCTGCCTGTGGCTGCAGGATCTGGAAATGGATCTGCACCAGCTTGATTTTCAGCTTTCTTCCCTCAAACTGCTTGGGTGCAGAGGCGCGACCGGGACTGCGGCGAGTTTTCTGGCGCTGTTTGACGGGGATACGGAAAAAGTATTCCGGCTGGAACAACTCATTGTGGAGAAACTAGGCTTTGAACAATGCCAGGCTGTCAGCGGGCAGACATATTCCCGCAAGCAGGATTTTGCGGTTCTTCAGGTACTCAGCGGGATAGCACAAAGTGCTTCAAAGTTTTCCGGAGATATTCGGCTGCTAAGCCACTTAAAAGAAGTGGAAGAGCCATTTGAAACGGGGCAGATCGGATCATCCGCCATGGCCTACAAAAGAAATCCGATGCGCAGTGAACGGATTGCTTCACTTGCCAGATATGTGATCTGTGATGTGCAGAACGCAGCAATTACGGCTTCTTCCCAATGGCTGGAAAGAACGCTGGATGATTCTGCAAACCGGCGGATAGCGATTCCGGAAGCTTTCCTCGCCTGTGACGGGATACTGAACCTGTATCTCAATGTGGCAAAAGGCATAAGGCTTTTCCCTGCAGTCATGGAAAAACACCTGCAGGAAGAGATGCCGTTCCTTGCAACAGAAAACATCCTTATGGCTTGTGTAAAAGAGAAACAGGGCGATCGTCAGCTTCTTCATGAAAAGATCCGGGTACATGCCGTACAGGCAGCGGAACAGATCAAACAGAACGGAAATGAAAATGATCTTCTGGATCGCATTGCCGAAGATCCGGCATTTGCACTTTCGGAAGAGGAACTACATGCGATTACAGACCCGAAGCAATTTACCGGGGTGGCGGAGCTGCAATGCGAGGGCTATCTGAATCAGGTAATCCGCCCTCTCCTGGCAGTAAACAGAACAGAAACAGCAAACAGTCCTGAAGATCCAATCGTTGTGTAAGAAAGGGGAAATTATGCTTACTTCAATCGTCGGTATCAACTGGGGTGATGAGGGAAAAGGCCGGATGGTTGACCTTCTGAGCCGCGATTACGACATTGTGGTACGTTACCAGGGCGGTAACAATGCGGGTCATACCGTTGTCAATGAATATGGGAAATTTGTGATGAATCTGCTCCCCTCTGGAATTCTGCGTCCGGAAACTGCAAATGTTCTTGCACCGGGTATGGTGATCGATCTGGAACACCTGAACAGGGAAATTACGGAGCTGAAAAATGCGGGTATTTCTTTTCCTCCGGAGCATCTGCTGATCAGCTCCAGAGCTTCGATCTGTTTACCCTGTCACAGATTGCTGGATCGAATGGAGGAAGCCAGATTGGGGAATAGAAAATTTGGTTCCACACTTCGTGGTATTTCACCGGCTTATGCAGACAGATACATGAAAAAAGCGCTTCGATTGGAAGATCTCCTCCATCCGGAGACGCTGAAAGAAAAAGTGGAAGAACTCGTAGAGTGGAAAAATCTGACGATCGAAAAAGGGTATGGCTGGGAACCTGTCAGCACAGCAGATACGCTTGCCTGGCTGGATCGTTATGGGGCTCCGATTCTTTCCTATATCCAGAATACAACTGATTATCTGAGCAAAGCAATCAGGGAAAAGAAATCTATCCTTTTTGAAGCACAGCTTGGGGCTCTGCGTGATATCGATTATGGCATCTATCCCTATACGTCTGCTTCTTCTACCCTCGCTGCCTACGCGACACTCGGAGCCGGAATCCCCTTTGCTCATCTGGATGAAACAATCGGTATTATGAAAGCCTATTCTACCTGCGTGGGGGAAGGCCCGTTTGTCTGCGAAATGTTTGGGGAGGAAGGTAATCTGCTGAGGGAAGCCGGCGGAGAATACGGCGCCGCCACCGGAAGACCAAGAAGAGTCGGCCCGTTTGATGCTGTTGCTTCTCGTTACGGGGTTCAAATGCAGGGCAGCACCTATCTCGCCCTCACAAAACTGGATGTTCTTTCCTATATGGAAGAAATACCGATTTGTGTTGCCTATGAAATTGACGGGAAAAAAGTGGATGTATTTCCAGGTTCCTGTGAGGAACTGAACAGGGCAAAACCGGTCTATGAATACCTGCCGGGTTTCTGCTGTGATATCAGCGGATGCCACACATTGGATGACTTGCCTTCTGCAGCGAAGAACTATATCCGAGTACTGGAAGATCTGGTGTCCTGCCCGATTCGTTATGTTTCCGTAGGGGCAGAGCGGAACGCATGCATCCGTCTGTTCTGACAACAGCTTCTTTCTGAGGAACAAAAATAAAGTAGTAAAGAGTATTGTTAATAGTTCTCTGAGATCGTTTGGCAAACGGAGGTGTTGAAGATGTGCGGAATAGTGGGTTTTACTGGGTTGAGAGATGCAGCCCCGATTTTACTGGAGGGGCTTTCCAAACTGGAATACAGAGGATATGACTCGGCAGGATTAGCTGTTCGAGATGGCTCAAAGCTGGCGGAGGTGGTGAAGGCAACGGGTAAGCTGCATAATCTTGCAGAAAAGGTAGATAACGGCGCTGCCCTGTCCGGCTCCTGCGGCATCGGCCATACCCGCTGGGCGACGCACGGCGAGCCCACACAGATCAATGCGCATCCACATGTAAGCGGCAATGCAAAAGGCTCTGCATCCGGACCGGTGGAATCAGATGTGGTTGGTGTTCA
>JAGCAN010000239.1 GCA_017652685.1 Oscillospiraceae bacterium | reverse complement strand
TTTGAAAGGATTATCGGTACATGTCAATCACAACTCCTGATTATGATAAATCAAGGGCTTTAGCAAATATACTTTTCACTTATCTCTGCAAATTGTATGGCAGTATACACATACTCCGGAGCGCTCCTTTACGATGCCTCTCGAAGCAGCTGTTCGCTGACAGCCATCATGCATGCAGCTGCACCATGCTGGTTGTCCGGCATCTGTTTTTCACTCAAATAATAAGCTGGCGTTCCGTCGCGGTCAGTGCGGTTGTCTGGACCCGGACCGAGCCCCGCACTTGCGCAGATGCCGTATAAATGCAGCCTTCCGTCATCCTCACGCAGATATGTGTCCCGTATACCATCGAGGATATCGCTCCCCAGTTTGCCATAGACGTCAGGCAGCATACCAAGCCGCGTTCCTTTCATCAGTGCATAGGAGACCATCGCACTGCCGGAAGTTTCAGAATAATTTCCGGGCAGATCAGCTCGATCCACCACCTGAAGAAACATCTTTGTTTGCGGAACCTGATAGGGAAGGATCCCGTCCAGGGCGTTTTTGAGCAGGGGGATCAGTTCTGCCGCTCGTGGTGTGTGTTTTCTCGCCAACTCATAGGTATCGGCTAATGCCATCAAAAACCAGCCCTCAGCGCGGAGCCACACGGCAGGGCTCTTTCCCGTTGCGGGGTCTGCCCATTCTGCCATTCGGGAACAGTCATTTGCATGCATATAGAGCCCGAGGTCCTCGTTCCACAGCAGCCTGTGTGCGCTTTGAAACTGTTCAATAATGTCATTCCAGCGATTTTCACCCTTATCTGCAAGGCAGCGGGCATAGAAGGGCATTGCCATATACAGCCCATCCAGCCATACCTGATTAGGATAAATGTCCTTATGCCAGAAGTTGCCGCTCTCTGTGCGTGGGTAGTCTTCCAGCATCTGAAAGGCCTGCTGTACCGCTGCTGCACAGTGTGGATCTCCGGTCAACTCGTATAAAATGCATAAGGATTTTCCAAAGCTCACCTTGTCAAGGTTATGCTCACCCTTCTGCCAGTTGACGACCTTTCCGTCATGTTGTATCAGAGAAGCTGCATGGTCCAGGATTGGCTGTGCCCAGCTCTTGTTGCCGGTAGCACAGGCCAGATCGTACGCACCGACGACGCAGAGGTCATCTTTGTAATTCCATGTTTTCTCTGCGAGAAAACGGGGGAAATCTTCATTCAGAAATTGTTGGAAGTAAGTCAGCCACATATGGACTCCTTTCCGCATAGTGGTAGATTGATTATCAGATGTGAGCAAAATCCGCCACACGGTCAATGATGCCTATTGCTTCCTCAACCGTCACAGGACGCTGCGGGTAGAAGCAGCCGTTTTCAAGTGTCATAAAGTCAAAATAAAGTGCGCGAGCCACATTTGTTCCGTAATTATCGGCGATCTCTGATACGTCATCACAGACTGGCATGGTGCTGGAAGCATTACGGTAGTTTACACCGCAAGCCTGCATGGCGACACTTGCCATCTCCTCACGAGTTACATATTTCTCCGGATAAAGCTTGCCTGCTGCGTCAAGCGGAAAGAAGCGGTTTGCCGCAGCGAGCCGGGCAGCGGGTTCCTGTGTGTCCGTGGGAACAGGACCGGAGAGAGAAGTCTCCGCCAGTGGCACAAGCATTTCGGCCAGATCTCCACGCGTAATGGGCTCATTCGGAAGTAGTCTCTCGTTCGGAAGCATGCCGCGACACTTCAGGCGGGAGGCCGGATTGACTGTCGCTTCCGGGAGAACACTATATACTCGGCTGGTCTCCGAATTGCCGGATGCATCCATAGCTTTGACGCGGACAAACGCCGTACCTTCAGGCAGTACAAGCTTTTTTCCTGTTTGGCAGAAAGTCCAGTCAGTGCCGTTTTCACTCGTCTCCCAGGTAAAAGAAAGGGACTCACCGGGAAATGCATCTCCCTCTGCAGTCAACAAGGCTCCCGGAGAGGGTACTCCGAGGATGCGCACCGGGCCCGGCCGTGGAAAGCACTTTCCATTGATGACGACATTTTCGATGACGGGATCCTGCCAGTTCATTTGCCGGAGTTCCCTGTGAGCGCCATCGATGCAAATATTACGAAGGACAAGTCCCGTGATAGGAACCTCGGGAAAGGCTTCGAGAAAGATCCCGTAGTCACCGCCGTGAGCCTTAATGTTCTCGATGATGATGTCCCGGAAGACCGGCAGGGAACTGCCATTTCTGCCGTCCTCATAGAGCATCGTGCCGTGAACAGCTGCACCGTGCACATGCTCCATTTCACAGTTTGAGAGTATCACCTGTTCCACAAAGCCGCCTCGCCGCGCATTGGTCTTAAGCCGTAGTGCATACGTAAGATTGGGGCTGGAAAACCGGTTACTGTCCACCAGGACACGACGAATGCCGCCACTCATCTCACTGCCGAGAGCAACACCACCATGTCCATCTGAAAAATCATTGTTTTCAATCAGAATATTTTCACAAGGTGTGTTGGCAGACTGACCGTCCCGATCCCGCCCTGATTTGAGGCTGATACAGTCATCGCCGGTATCAAAGCGACAGTTTTTGATCCAAACACCGTTGCAGCTTTCCGGATCACAGCCATCATTGTTGTTACCATGGCTTGAAAGCGTTACACCATCAACGGTCACACTTTGGCAAAAGACAGGGTTGAGCTGCCACATAGGACTGTTTTTTATCGTAAAGCCCTGAAGCAGCACGCGTTCACAGCGTATGAACTGCACAAAATTCGGCCGAAGAAAATGTCCCGGTCCAAAGCGCCGCCTCTCCACGGGGACAGCGTCCATGTTCATGCGGCGGAGAGCCATTCGGTCGTTGCGCTGCAGGTCAACTGCGTTGGAAGACCAGGTTTCTTCAACCTGATGATGCCAGTTCCACCAGTGATCTGCATCCGCTCCGCCGTCGAGTATGCCTGGCCCGCTCACTGCAATATCGTGCGCGTCCAGGGCGTAGATCAAAGCACTGTAATTCCAGCAGGGGCTGGCCTCCCAGTGGGACAGCACCACAGGATAGTTGTCTTCGAGTTCGGTATTGATAAATTGAATGCGTGTTTTCGGACTCTCAAGATGGAGCTCTACACCACTTTTAAGCTGCAAGGAACCGCTGCGATAAGTCCCTGCAGGGAGGCAGAGGCATCCGCCGCCTCTGGCACTCAGATCGTCGATCGCTGCCTGGAGCGCACTGCGCAAATTCTCGCCGGAGTCGGGATAAATACCATATGCTGCAACAGACACTTTGCGCTCGCAGATTGCGGGCAGCGAAATGTAGGAAAGGATTTCTTCACGCAGTGTTGCTTTGTCCATGATTGTTACCCCGTTCATGTCTCATTCGTCAGCGCAGACAGGTTTTCACGAAGATGTTCTCCGTGCCAGCAATGTCTTCCGTCATAAATCTCATGGATCAGACGATGCTCCGCATCAAGAAGGTGATAAGCTTCTCGCAGGATTGCCATCTGCTCCAGAACGTTTTCGACACCGCGTGGACCGTTCTGCCTGTCATCCCGGCAGGTCTGAATCAACAGTGGGCGTGGTGCGATAAGGCTCGCAATATCGCCCATGTCGAAATACTCCCACAGATGCGGGACATAATTACAAGAGCAGTTCCAGCTCTGTCGCAAAAGAGAGTCACGATAGCCGTAGAAATAGCCAGATACTACTGCAAGGCTGATACGCTCATCGAGGGCACTCAGGAACAGTGTCTGCATCCCGCCGCCCGAGAAACCCAGAGAACTCAGTTTAGAAAAAGCCCACTCTCCGCGCTGCTCAAGATAGTCCGCTGCCCGCATCAAATCCCAGACCAGCATACCGAGAACCGGGATGCCCAGAGGCTCGCCCATTCTGGCAAGCCGTAAACAGTCACCTGTGAGTGCAACAGGGAGTTCGAATGTGTCTGATAGCTCCTCTCGCCGCTCCCCGAATCCTCTGCAATCGGGGCAGAGAGCTACATATCCGCATCTCGCAAGCTGCATACCGTAATCATAATTGTAAAAGTCTATTTTTTGTGAGATCGCAGTATATTCATGCAGTCCCGCAACGCTGTACTTCCCGGCACCTCCGTGACCAGGTGGACACAGAAAAGGTCGCGTATCCGCTCCCGCATCGGGAGGGATCAGCAAATAGAAGGGCATCACAACGCCTGGTTCAGTCTCGACCAACCAGTGCTCGCGCTGTATCCCGTCCTGAAGAACGTACTTCTCCGTCATACGTGGCCGGAGCGGACAGCGTTCCATTTTTTCAAGCCCTAACAGGAGTGCAAGCTGTTTTCGGGCATCACCCTGCCAGAAAAGAAAGTCGTCCCTTCCGCTTCCGCTGAAGCGCATCTGCCGGGAAAAGCGGTCGTATCTGCGCAGAAGGGACGGTAGTATTGTGTAGGTCTCCGCGATAGGAGGCAACTCAGTCATCGCTGACTTCGCCGTACTTCGCTGCTTTTGCAGCAGCTTTATCCGTCTCGCTGAGCTTGTTTGCAGCCATACGGCGTTTTTTCAGGTATTCGGAGATATATGGCCATACCACGCAGAACACAGCTACAAGCAGCAGAATTGCCGAAAGAGGACGGGTAAAGAACTTGCCATAGTGTCCCTTGTCCATGCTGATTGCACGGCGGAAGTAACCCTCCAGCTTTCCTGAGAGGATAAAGGCAAGCACCAGGGGGCTGGTAGGCAGGCCGCCGATGCTCATGAAGAGGCTCAGCAGGCAAAGGGCGAGCATTACGTAGATATTGAACATCGTATTGGAAATTCCGTAACCGCCGATATAAGCGATGACCAGGATTACAGAGTAGAGATAATGATAGGGGATACGCAGGATATGGGCAAACCAGCGCTTGGTTGCAACCTGAATGATAAAGGTTACGATAGCTGCTACCAGTACACAGGCAAAGATCAGCATTGCGAGATCCGGTTGGTTCGTCATAAACAGAGGGCCTGCCTGCAAGCCATGAATGGTCAGTGCGGCAATCAGCATGGCAGTGATGCCGTCACCTGGGATGCCGAGGGCCATCATCGGAATCAGCGCACCACCGAGAGAGGCATTGTTTGCTGTCTCACTGGCCCAGATACCGGCAGGATTTCCTTCGCCAAAAGGTACTTCCGGGTCTTTGTTAACGCTCTTTGCATATCCGTAAGCAACCATGTTGGAGATACCGGAGCCCATCCCGGGAAGGAAGCCGATCCAGAGACCGGAGACGAAGGCAAAAATCACAGTCTTTAGATTTTTGAAATAATCCGCGATTCTGATGCCGAAACCTTTTTGCCCGGCAGTGGATGCATCCGGCATTTTGGCTTCGCCCTTGGCCGAGTCACGAATGATCTGACACATGGCAAACATACCGAGCATTTGTGCCACGGTGGAGATACCGGCAGCAAGATTAGGGGAGCCGAAGGTAAAGCGTTGTGTTCCGTTGATGGGATCCATACCGATGCAGCCGAGCATGAAGCCCAGACCGGCAGACATCATGCCTTTCCAGATGTTGCCCTTGGAGAGACTTGCCACCAGGGTAATCGCACAGAAGCAGAGAGAGAAATACTCCCAGGGTCCCAGCGTAAGAGCAAAGTCGGCAATGATGGGAGAAACCAGTGTAGCAATCAGAACGGAAAAGACCGTTCCGAGGAAGGAAGCCGTAATGCCGATGGCAAGTGCTTTGTTGGATTCCCCCTTAAGCGTCATGGGATAACCGTCAAAGCATGTAGCAATAGCGGATGAGGAACCGGGGATGCCGATCAGCACAGCAGAGATGAAGGAACCGGAGACACCGCCGATCCAGATCGCCAGCAGCAGCACGAAACTCGTCTCTGTGGAGAGGCCGAAAGTCACGGGCAGCAACAGTGCAATGCCCAGCGTGGCACTCAGGCCGGGAATCGCTCCGAAAACGATTCCAAGCGCAACCATGGCGAAAATGAGCACAAGGTTGATAGGCTTGAGACAGACCAGCAGGGCGGAGCCATAAAGAGCAAGATTTGACATTTGGTACATCCTCCCTTATCCGAAAATGATACCGGCGGGTAATTTGACTTGGAAGCCGAACACAAACATAGCGTATAAGCCGGCTGTCACCAGAACGGAGATGAGCACGGCATTGACAGGCTTGACCTGGCTGTTGCCCTTCAAGTCGTAGATGAAGGCAAACATCGCTATGGGGGCAGTGATCAGGAAGCCAAAAATGGCCATGCCGATAGCTGTTGCTACGAGCAAAAGATAGCTCTTGGTAACCTTTAGAATGCCTCCCTTGGGGAAATAGGGCTTGTCAGGCTTCGGATCATTTTTCCAGTCACGGAGGCCTTTGATCAGCAACGCCAGTGAACTTCCGGCCACAATCACAAGGGCAACATAGGGTAACAGGCGTGGACCCGGCTCCAGAAGCTTGGGGGGCATCTTCGTTTGGGTTTGTATGAGAATGAACCAGATGAGTGACCATACGAGGCCGACAATGCCAGTGACCGCGTCACGTTTCAGTTTCAAAGCAGATTCTCCTCTCTTTTCTTTAAAACCCCCAAGGGGGTGTTCCCTTGGGGGTCAGTTTCATTGTTGGAATATCAGCCCTGGACGTAGAGGTCGATGGCTTTTGCAATTTCGACAAGCTGGTCATATTCAGCCTGCTGCATTGCCTGAGATTCCTCAAGATTATGCCAGCCGGGGATGTTGCCGATCTTGGCGATATCATCCTTGGTAGCCTCATAAACTGCTTCCATGGCGGCATTCATCTGTTCTACCATGGTCTCATCCATGCCGGCAGGCCCGAGCAGGTAGTGGCCGACACCAAAGTAGCAGTCCTCGAAGCCCTGCTCCTGGAGAGTTTTGTAGTTGTCAGGGAGCTCTTCCGGATAACCGGCGATGGTCACACCGTCAGAAGCTACTGTTCCAATGACTTTCAGCTTTCCGGCTGTCTCATACTCGACACCGTGGCCGACACCGACAACACCGATGTCGATAAAGCCGCCGGCAAGATTCGTGAGGCGGTCAGATTCACTGCTCATTTCGACAGGATTGAGCTCGATGCCAAGGGTGCTGGTGAGCTGGCCGAAGAGGAAAGTATTGGCGCCTGCAGCAGGCATACCAACGTTGAGTTCACCGGGATGAGCTTTAGCATATTCCACAAAGCCTGCAAAATCGTCATAAGGTGCGCTGGTGGGGACGGCAAGTGCGGAGTAACCGTTATCCTGCATAGCAGCAATGAGGGTAAAGTCGTTAATCGGGTCGATGTCACTGTTGCCGGTGATGTACTGAATATTCAGTGCGCCGGTTGCCAGTGTAATGGTGGTGCCGTCAGGCTTGGCAGACTTGACCATCTGGTGGCCTATGGTGTTGGAGTCATAGTTGGTGACGGTCGTCTTCAGCCCGTAAAGATCGGTCAGAGCCTGTGCATAGTAACGGATTGCGAGGTCGGAGCCGCCGCCGGCTTTACCAGGAACAACCAGCGTGATGGTAGACTTTTCCGGGAAACCGATTTCGTTATCAGCCAGCGCAGCAGGAGCCATAACGGCAACTGTCAGGCAGATAACAGCAATGAGGCAGAGTGCTTTGCGGAAGGAAGTTTTCATGTTTCTTTCTCCTTATATTTATTTGAGGTGGCGGCTTTTCCGTCTGTCCATCCTCATTTTCTGATATAAGAATATATTGATCTGTAGAAATTTACAATTCCCAAACTGTTATTCTTTTCATATCAATTTGGTTATACTTTTTTGCTTTTCTCTTTACAAGCAGCCGATGAATCTGATAGAATAAAAGCACTATAAAAATCATCTCCTCCCAGTTCGCAATATAGCACTGAAATCGAAGGAGGCCATTCATCGTGAATACACGCCAGCTGCATTATTTGTGTACAATCGCCGAACGCGGAAGCCTTTCGCAGGCTTCTCTGGTGCTGGGAATATCTCAGCCGGCACTGAGCAAAGTTCTCAGCGAGTGGGAATCTCTTTGCGGCTCTTCTCTGTTTCTTCGATACCACCGCCGTTTGATTCCTACCGCTCTTGGACGGAAAGTCCTGGAATTCGCTGAAAAGATTGTGGATGAGCAGAACCGCATGATGTTAACCATGCGCAGTGTGACAGGCAATGACCGACAGAATATCCGTGTCTGTACTGCGCCAAACCGCGGCGCAATGATATATAGCCGCATCTATAACCAGTTTTGCCGGCGTTACCCTGATATCTCCCTGCACCTGACAGAGTTGTATGCACGGGAACAACCACATGCCATCCTCCGTGGTCAGGTCGATCTGGCACTCGGTGCCGGCTCTGACTCCGACCTTGTATGCGATATCCCGTTTGTGAGGGAGGAGCTGCTGGTATCACTCCCTTCGTCCCATCCTCTCGCCAGCCAGAAGAGTATCCGTCTGCGTGACCTGAGGGATATTCCGTTTGTCCTGCAGGGAAAACGTCACAGTATCCGGGCTATCGCAGATCAGCTTTTTGCCGAAGCGGGCTTCGAGCCGGTGGTCTCTTTTGAATCGGACGATGTGATCCTGCTCGATTCCATGATGCATCAGGCGGTCGGCGCAGGGCTTGTCTCCAAAGCGCACGTCTTTCCATGCGACGAGCTTGCCTATCTATCCCTTGACCCGCCTGTCTATCAGAGGCTGCATCTGCGCTATCCGCTCGGTCATACGCTGACTGAGCCGGAGCGTTATCTTGCAAGCCTCCTCATTCGAGAGCGTCTGGCAGACCCACGGTATGAGCCGATCCAGTCCCCTGAAGCGGATGCGCTGTTTGCCATGGTAGAGGCTGCGGATGAAGCCTATATTACAGGCAGTATGCATGGCCGTGCCGCAAGCCGGGCTCAGCAGGAATCGCATTTCATCAGCTTAGATACCAGAATTCTGGAATATCTCGCCGCGATTGTGGAAGAACAGAGTCTCTCACGCGCTGCTGATCGATTTTATCTTGCGCAGCCGGTACTTTCACGCCATCTGCGCAATATGGAGAAAATGATCGGTCTGCCGCTTTTCCATCGCTCACACAACCGCCTGTACCCGACAAATGCCGGTAAGGTGTTCGTCAACAACGCTCGCAATATCCTCCGCATGGAAGCAGAAATGCTCCACGCCATCAAGAAATATAGGGCTGATCATGGAGGCAGTCTGCTTGTCCACTGTGATCCGGCATTTCTCACATTCTTTGCAGAAAAGGTGGAGCCTTCCTTTTCTTCTCTGCATCCGGAGATACAGTTGAAGATCATTGAGAGCAATTATGATACGGCAAGAGAGTCTCTGCTCAATGCTTCGACCGATTTTGCCCTTTTTATGACCTGCGTTCCCAAGGATCAGGAGCTCAGAAGCGAGGTACTTGATCTGACTGAACTGGTCTATTGCGCTGACCCTACAAAGCCGATAGCCGGCCTGCACGGAGGGGACCCTCTGCCTTTTCCAATGATGCCGCGCACTGTTATGCTCGCCCCTACGGAAACTACTTTGCGTGCCGAACAGGATCGGCTTTTTGAACAGATTTTTGAAAAGCCCCCTCATGTAGTCTGTCAGGCGGAATTTGAACTCCTGCGTCGCCTGTCTGCGATCGGAGGGGCGGATACGATCCTTCCTCTCCACCTGCTTCCCCAGACAGAGCATTGCCATTGCTATTCTCTGCAGCCGCCACAGCCGTATTATCTCGTGCTGGCATACCACCCGAGCAGAGTGCTCTCCTCGGTTGAAAAGGAGCTGTATGCTATGATTCAGCGCGCCTTTATTGACTTCTTCCTGCAGCAGAAATACCGTCGTATTCTTTAGTACCCCGGGGTATAATTTGCTGCTGCCATTGACGTTTTGTGGTGGTAACACCAGCTTCAGCAACTGCCATTTTACTGGCGTTCAACAGACTGAAAATGATATAGATACAATCGCAGCTCTGGCATGTGGATACCGGGGCTGCTTTTCTGAGCATCTGGTTTATATTTTGGGTATTATAATTTTTCTTTCAAAAGATTTCTTTTTTCTGTTAATGTTTCTTCACAAATCCATAGTATATAAGTGATGACGGAAAGAGGTGACAGCCTATGACAGACACGGAGATCATCGACCTGTTTTTTGAGCGCTCAGAACAGGCGATCGACGAGCTTGCCAAAAAACACGGCAACGCTGTGGCAAGAGTGGCGCGGAATATTCTTGGGAATGAGCAGGATACCGAGGAGTGCGTAAACGATACATACCTCGGAACCTGGAATGCCATCCCGCCCCACAGGCCAAGCCCGTTGCGGACATTTGTTTGCAAAATTGCGCGCAACCTTGCAACCATGAAATATCATTCCAACACAGCGGAGAAGAGAAACAGCCAGTACGACCTTGCGCTTGATGAACTGGAGGATGCTCTCGCTGATAAAAGCAGCGTGGAAGAAGCATATGAAGTGAAAGAACTCGCAGAGGCGATCAACGGTTTCCTGGCAACCCTGAATTATACCGACAGATTCATCTTTACCCGGCGTTACTGGTATTCCGATCCGGTGCAGGACATTGCCATAATGGCACACTCAACCACTAACAGTGTGACTGTCCGCCTTTTCCGTATCAGAGAAAAACTCAGACTTTATCTTGTGAAGGAGGGATTGCTTGTATGAGGCGGGAAACGATCACTTTGATGCTG
>JAGCAN010000238.1 GCA_017652685.1 Oscillospiraceae bacterium | reverse complement strand
TGCAACGGAAAGATCTACTGGTACGAAGGTACAGTTGAGTTGCTGTTTAAGCTGATCTCGTTTTTGGAAAAGGATGGTGAGTGATGGCTGATGTAATGGAGTTCCCAAGCACTGTGGAAGAATTCATGGAGTATTACAAGGTAATCGACACAGATCATGTGTATTCAAACGGAACAGAATTTGTCCCGATATACCGCATGAGACAATGGTTTGACCACTTAGATGCAGTACCGCGAACCAAGGCAGACCGCATCCGGGCAATGAGCGATGAGGAACTGGCAGATCTGTTCACCTGCTTTGGTATATTCTTTTGCCCGGTAACAGGCGCAACTTGTTACAAAGAGCCAAGCTGTAAAGACTGTTTTGAACGGTGGCTGAAGAAGGAGGCAAAGTGATGGACTGCAAAGACTGCAAAAACAAAAGACTTTGCAACGATCTTCTGGCAGAAGGACTGATTGATCTTTCTTGCGAAGATGTCGAAAACATCGCAAGAGTTGGCGAAGAACAGGAGGCAGAGTGAATGAAAGAGTCATGGCAATCGAAAGTGAAATGTTGGTTCAGGAGAATAATCAAAAAGCTGTCCGGACATGAGTACGGATGTTGCAACAAGATATTATACCCGTGCAAAAAATGTAAATATGTGACAGGAGATGATAACGAATGAACATCATCATTGATTACATCCCAGCACAAGAATGCAAAAACAAAGATGTGTGGTATGTCTGCTATAAATGCGGCAGATGCGGAAGGAAGTTCAATGAATATGGATTCATGACCGATGACGGCGGGACGCACCCACGGGATGAGGAGGCAGAAGAAGATGTATGAAGAGCTTGTAAAAGACCTGCGGTATCTCGCAAAAGTATATAGCGTTTGCGAAAACGAAAACACGCGAGAATATCAACTTGCAGTGCGAGCTGCCAATGCCATAGAGGAGCTGAGCAGAGCGGATAAAGTCGGAACATGGATTGAGCTTGACTCTTGCATGAGCTTCTGTTCCGAATGTAATGGTCTTGGTTGTGATACACCGTACTGCCCGAACTGTGTGGCGAAGATGGTAGAGGATGGCGAGTGAATGACCAACGCCGATAGAATCAGAAACTATACGGACGAGGAACTGGCTGAGTGGATGGGAAATATTCAGTACGATACGGCTTATTATTGTGCTGGAGAAGATAAACAGAGGTACCCATATCCAGATGGCTGGCTCGACTGGCTGAGACAGGAGGCAGAGACATGAAAAAGAAATATATACCGGGAACAGTCAACGTCACGGTTGACGAGCAAGACTTTGGCACGGTTCTTATATGTGCCATTCGATACACAATGGGGCGTCAGACTTACATGCCGTCCTTGGTGAGAGACTTTGTGAGGCCATTTCTGCCGTCACTATGCGACAAGACAATTGAGGTCATGATTCAGGACTGCGATTTCCAACGCAGGAATGATCTGTACGGCAACGAGCAAATTGATAAGCCGAAATGGATTGAGTGGGAGCGAGAACTGAAATCGGAAAAAGCAAGGAGAAAGCAGATAGAGAAGGTGGAGTGATGGATGCCCTTAATATGATCCAAGAGATGGTAGAAAAAGCAAAAACGCTATATGACGATCAGAGATACTTAATTATGAATCCTTCAACAGCTGAACGTCTTCTGGAACACTTCATTGGTACAAAGTGCAATATTAATTATAGTTGTCCAAAGGACAACGTGTATCTTGTGAGAGATAATTCTGAATTTAAAGCAGATAAAGAGGTAGCAGAATGATATTCCTTAAGATTTGCATGTACATCGTTGCCGGGTGCATGGCAGCGGGATTTGCAGTGTGTCTGGCAATGCTGATTGTATTCATGTATGAAGGATACAGAGAATGGAGGAGGAATAGATGAGAATCACAAGGTGTGACCGGTGTAGGAAAGAACTTGGATGCGAGGACGATCTGTTCATCGTTGAGATCAGTGACCGTGCCGGGTTCAGGATATGCGCTCCAGACCTATACGATCTTTGCAAAGACTGTAAGGAAACATTGGAGACTTGGCTGAAGGCAAACAGATGGGTGCTGCCATGAAGAAGCAGATCAGCATCAAGACGGTAGACGGGAGCAGGAACAATTTCATCGTGGATGATTTTGACATTCAGGAATTCAGCTCTCTGGACGGCAACCTGTACAACGGAATCCCAATCGAAGACGGGACCAAATGGTTCAACCTTCGCAACATCGTGAGCATAACGGAAACAGAGGTGGATGAATGACTTTCGCCTATGCGATTGCGATCTGTGCGAATCTGGACATCCCGGAAGAGCGCAGCAAGTTCAGCGATGAAATGATCTGCATGGCAATCAGGACGATTCTGGCGTATGATTCCAGATTTGTCGCAAAGAAGGCGCTGATCAATGCGTGCCGGTATCTGATGGAGAAGGCGGCTGTGTGAGATGGTGGACTATGCCGACACGATCAAACAGACGCTGACCATGCGTCAGGTCGCGGAATATTACGGATTCAGCGTACACCGTGGGAACAAAATCGTCTGTCCGTTCCACAACGACACGCACCCATCGCTTCAGCTGTATCCCGGCAAAGGCGGCTTTCACTGCTTTGTCTGCAATGAGAACGGGGATGTGATCTCGTTCGTGCAGAAGCTGTTCCGCTTGGACTTCAAGGAAGCGTGCAGGAAGATGGATCAGGACTTCTCGCTCCATCTGAACATCGGAGAAAGCCGGTCGCGTGAAGAACGGGAAGCAGCGGAACGTGCGTATCAGGAACGGGTGGAACGGAAACGTCAGGAGGAGCAGCGGCGTGACTTTGCGCTCTGCCTGTACAATGCGGCGTACAACCGGTACACGTTTCTGGACATCCTGAAGCGGGAGAACACGCCGACTGATCCGAACAAGCCGGTCAGGCAGGAATACATCTATGCGTGCAGATACATCGACGAAGCGTGGTACGATGTGGAGCAAGCAGCTGCCGCACTCAGGAAACTGGAGCAGGAGCAGAGAGCATGACGAAAGAAACGATCAGCAAGTTCGCGTATATGGACCAGATGCCCGAAACGGAAATGACCTGCCCGGAACGCTGCCTGTGGTACGCGCTGCGAGACGTGTACCGCAGGTATCACGCCGGGGAGATCACAAAGGGCAGGGCGGCAATGGACAAGCTCGCCGCGCTCAGGCAGTATGATCTTGACGCCGGGAAGCTGCTTGAGGCAGACAGAGTCCTCACCCGGAACGCCACGATGTGGATGGAGATCGAACTGGCTGCAAACATGTACCGGATGGACCGGACACTGGAGAACGCAGACACCTTTGTCGGCGCGGTGTACGGTGTGAAGCTGAAGAGTCCTGCACAGGCCGAACAGGAAGCAGGTGAGGCTGTGTAGCATGATACGAAAAAGAACCGTCAGGAAGAGGGTGGTTAGGGCTTGGACCAATTAGAGCAGATAGGCGATCAAGGCATCGTCCTGAACACCAGTAAAAAGAATGTGCCGCTGAAGACAGTCGATAATTTCCTGCTGGTCATGAGGCACGACGCGCACTACAGCGGCATACGATTCAACGAGATGAGCGGTCGCGCAGAAGTCCACAGCGTGGTCGGCGGCGAAGTGATCATCAATCCGTGGACGGACACGAACGAGGCTGCAAGCAGAGCATACATCGAAGGGAAGTATCAGATCTACGACGTCGGGAAGCACACGGACGCGCTCAGAATCCTGTTTGAGGAACGGAAGTACAATCCCGTGATTGAACTTGTTGAGAGCACGGAATGGGACGGTGAAGAACGCTGCATCCACTTCCTGCATCGCTGGGCCGGTGTGGAAGACACGGAGTACACGAGGGAAGTATCGCGCCTGATCTTCGCCGGTGGAATCCACAGACTGTACGCGCCGGGGACAAAGTTCGATGATGTGCCGATCCTGATCGGAACAAAACAGGGCGAAGGGAAGTCCTCGCTGATCCGGTATCTGGCGCTGAACGACAAGTTCTACGGTGAGGTCGCGCAGATGGAAGGGCAGCAGAGCATTGAGCAGCTGTCAGGGAAGTGGATATGCGAGATCTCAGAGCTTCTGGCACTGACAAAAACGAAAGAACAGGAGGCAGTCAAGGCATACATCACACGTCAGGTGGACACGTACAGAAAGCCATACGACAAGCAGGTGACGGACCTGCCGAGGCGCTGCGTG
>JAGCAN010000028.1 GCA_017652685.1 Oscillospiraceae bacterium | reverse complement strand
CATCATCATTGATGCCGACAGTATAGTGGTTCATCGGGGTACCGGCTTTCATGTTTTCAAACTGTGCGATGACCTGAGCAGGCGTATAATCTTTTGTGCCGAGGCCGAAGCGGCAGGCAAGAACGCGGATGTCTTTTCCGCTTTCTTTGATAACCGTTGCAACATCTTCATAAAGCGGCTCACCGGCAGCGCCGGGTTCCTTGGTGCGGTCACCCACGGTGATGGTTTTCACCGTTTCAGGGATCTGGCTGAGGAAGTATTTTGCAGAGAAGGGGCGATAAAGATGCACATCAATAAAGCCGACTTTCTCACCCTTTGCCGTGAGATAATCCACCGTTTCGCGGATGCAGCCTGCGGAGGAACCCATCGTGATAATCACGCGCTCGGCATCCGGTGCACCATAATAATTATAAGGTTTGTAATTTCTGCCAGTGAGATTGCTGATGTCTTCCATATACCCGGCAACAACATCAGGCAGAGCATCATAGAAGCTGTTGCAGGCCTCGCGGCTCTGGAAGTAAGTATCGTCATACTGCCCGGTGGTACGGAGAACAGGATGCTCAGGATTCAGGGCATTCTCGCGGAACTTGCGGAGTTCTTCCCAGTCAACCAGTTTTTTTAACTCGTCATAATCAAGGCACTCTACATTCTGAATCTCATGAGAAGTGCGGAACCCATCAAAGAAGTGAAGGAACGGCACATGCCCGCGAATTGCGGAGAGATGAGCAACGGCTCCGAGATCCATGCAGCTTTGGACATCGGAAGACGCCAGAAGCGCAAAACCTGTCTGGCGGCAGGCCAGAACATCGGATTGCTCGGCATTAATGGTAATTGCGTGGGTTGCAACGTTTCTGGATGCCACATGAATAACACCAGGCTTCAACTGGCCTGCAATGCGGTACATCGTGGGAATCATCAGCATCAACCCCTGAGATGCCGTGTAGGAAGTGCCGAGAACACCGCCGTCGAGCGCACCGTGCATCGCGGAAACAGCACCGCATTCCGACTGCATTTCAACCAGTTTTACTCTCTGCCCGAAAATATTGAGCTTTCCATTGGCTGACCAGGAATCAACATGCTCTGCCATCGGGGAAGACGGGGTGATCGGATAAATCGCCGCAACTTCTGTAAACGCATAGGATGCGTATGCAGCAGCTTCGTTACCGTCCATTGCTTTTACAACTTTTTTTGCCATAACAGTTCCTCCTCGCGCCGGCTCTCTCCATCTATACCGGCTTTTAAAAAATGATAGGAATTCACTTAGTTTAACGTAAAACTTGATCTGCTTGCAGTCTACTACAACGTTAAACCAAAGTCAACACTTGTTTTTCTTTTTCTTAGTTTTTCAGCATGTTGCATAAATTCCACTCCTGAAATTTGTGCAACATTGCCAAGTTTAATCTTGTCAAAAAAGTTTTTAGTTTAGCGTTAAACAAAACTATTGACAAACTATTTTATGATGTGATAAGCTAAGGCCACAAAAAAGCCGCTGTCCTGCAGCGGTAAATAAAGAAAGGTGTGTATACGATATGTCTTACGGTGTATTTGCAACTAACACTCCTGTTCGCTTCAACAGCCTTGAATTCAGGGACGGACAGCAGTCGATGCTCGCAACGAGGGTAAAAACTAAGGATATGCTTCCCTTCCTGGAGCGCATGGATAAAATCGGATTTGAAAATATGGAGATGTGGGGCGGTGCTACTTTTGACGTTTGCATCCGCTATCTTAATGATGATCCGTGGGAACGGCTGCGTAAGTTCAAAGCTGTCATGAAAAACACACCTTTGAAAATGGTATGCCGAGGACAGAATCTTGTCGGGTACAAAGCCTACCCGGATGATATTGTCCGCCGTTTTATTGGAGCTGCAGCACGCAACGGTATCGATATATTCCTGATTTTTGATGCTCTCGAAGATCTCCGTAACTGTGAAACAGCGTTTGACGCTGCGCTTCAAGCCGGTAAAAAGGTAGAAGGATCCATTCAGTATAATATCAGTCCCTTCCATACGGATAAGCTTCGTGTTCAGAATGCTCTCGAGCAGCAGAAGATGGGTGCTTTCGCTATCCATATAGAAGATATGGCCGGACTCATGACTCCGGGCGGAGCTTACTCTCTTGTTTCCGAGATGAAAGCAGCTCTTGATATTCCCGTTTACCTGCATTGCCACTGCACAGGCGGTATGGCAGAGATGTGTTACTGGGAGGCAATCCGTGCCGGTGTAGACGGTGTAGATGTCACAACCTCTCCTCTCGGCCTTGGGCCATCCCTTCCAGCGGTAGAAAGTCTTATAGCCGCTTTGCGCGGAACTCCACGCGACCCTGGGATTGATCTTTCTCTTTTCAATTCTCTGAACAATGACTTTAAGGCACTACGTAAGAAGTACGCAGAAAATGCTTCAGAGCTTGTCGGTGTAGATGTCGGCTGTCTTCAGCATCAGATTCCAGGCGGTATGCTGACTAACCTTGAAAGTCAACTCAAGGCGATGAACGCATTCGATCGGCTGCCCGAGGTTCTGGAAGAAGCCATCCAGGTACGTGCAGATATGGGATATCCGCCCCTCGCAACACCCTCCAGCCAGATGTGCGGCCAGCAGGCAACCACAAATGTTCTCACTGGTAAGCGTTATGGTACAATTTCCAAGGAAATGAAAGAATACTGCCGCGGAATGTACGGGAAAGCCCCCGGCCCGCTGAATGCTGATCTTGTGAAAAAAGCACTCGGAGAAGAATCCCCCATCAGCTGCCGTCCTGCCGACCTGATTCCTGCCGGATGGGACCAGGCGGAAAAAGAAGTCGGCGACCTTGCCACCTGTGAAGAGGATGTTCTCACTTATGCCCTTTTCCCGACGGTTGCCCCCGCTTTCCTAGAGGAAAAGAAGAAGCAGCTTGAAAACGTACATAAATATAAGGTGGAAAGGATCGATAACAAGAAATGAAAGCAGACCTAGTGAACCTCAGCGTAGGGCAGGCAGGGGGAATTGCGATACTGGGATACCTGGTTGTGTTTCTTGGCCTTGTGCTTCTGATGCTGGTTGTGCTGGCGATGGCGAGCTACTTCATCAGCAAGGCAAAGAAGCCGGCCGCAACCGAAGGTCCGGCCCCCGAACCCGTCAAGACGGCTGCACCTGCTCCAGAGCCTGAGAAGAAGGCTCCTCCCGCACCGGGCACAGCCGGTGAGTTCAAGCTTTACAACACCGATCCCAGAGATGCCGCCATGGTTATGGCGATCGTTGCAGACGCAACCGGAATTCCACTCAATCAGCTGCGCTTCAAGTCCATCAAGGAGGTTAAGGAATCATGAAATATAAAGTCACACTCAACAAGAGAGTCTATGAAGTCGAAGTAGAACAGGGCGAGGCAATGCTCGTAGATGAATACGATGCCGTTGCTCCCGTTCCCGTGGCAGCACCTGTCGCAGCGCCTGTTGCAGCAGCTCCCGTTGCCGCTGCAGCTCCGGCACCTGCCGCAGCTCCCGCACCTGCAGCCGTTGCTGCCGGTGAAGTTGTCAAGTCCCCGATGCCCGGCAACATCCTGAAGATTCAGGTCACCCAGGGCCAGCAGGTCAAGGAGGGCGATGTACTGATTATTCTGGAAGCAATGAAGATGGAGAATGAAATTGTTGCTCCGAAGACGGGTTCTGTTGCTCAGATCATTGTGACCAAGGGTCAGGTTGTGGAAACTGGTGCTCCTCTCGCGGTAATCGCATAAGGAGGCACAGATGAACGTATTAGATACCCTGAAAACGCTGGCACTGGAGTCGGGCTTTGCCTCGTTCTTCATGGCCGGCGGCTGGAAGAACTTTATCATGATCGTGATAGCGTTTGTGCTGCTCTATCTCGGGATCGTGAAAAAGTTTGAGCCGCTGCTTTTGTGCGGCATAGCGTTCGGCTGCCTGCTGAGCAACCTGAGCTTCTTTGTTGTGCACCTGGGCGGGGACAACGCCCTGTACCATCCGGAACTGTGGGAAGCCTTTCTGGATTCCTCCAGCCCGTACTACCACAGCTACGGCCACATCATGAGCCACGCCGGCCTGCTTGACTTCTTCTATATCGGCGTCAAGGCAGGCATCTACCCGTCCCTGATCTTCATGGGTGTCGGAGCGATGACGGACTTCGGCCCGCTGCTCTCCAACCCGAAGAGCCTGCTGCTGGGTGCGGCGGCACAGCTGGGCGTATTCATCGCTTTCTTTGGCGCAGTGCTGCTCGGCTTCACCGGCCCCCAGGCGGCATCCATTGGTATCATCGGCGGTGCAGATGGCCCTACGGCCATTTACCTCACCACGAAGCTTGCGCCTGAACTCCTCGGACCCATTGCCATCGCGGCTTATTCCTACATGGCTCTGATCCCGCTGATTCAGCCCCCGATCATGAAGCTCTTCACCACCCCGGAGATGAGAGTGGTCAAGATGGAGCAGACCCGCGAGGTCTCCAAGACTGAGAAGATCGTTTTCCCGATCGTTGTGGCAACCTTCGTTATCCTTCTCCTCCCCAGCACCGCTCCTCTGATCGGCTGCCTGATGTTCGGCAACCTGGCCCGTGAGACCGGCGTGACGGACCGCCTTTCCGACACGATGCAGAATGCGCTGATGAACATCGTCACCATCTTCCTTGCAACCTCTGTCGGTGCAACAATGGTGGGCGACAGCTTCCTCAAGTTCGACACCATCAAGATCATTGTGCTTGGCCTGATTGCATTTTCCATCTCCACGATGGGCGGCCTGCTTGGCGGTGTAGCGATGTACTACGGCTCCGGCAAGAAGATCAACCCGCTGATCGGTTCGGCAGGTGTGTCCGCGGTTCCGATGGCAGCGCGGGTATCCCAGGATGTGGGCCGCAGGTACAACAAGACCAACTTCCTGCTGATGCATGCGATGGGCCCGAACGTGGCCGGCGTCATCGGCTCTGCAATCGCTGCAGGTTTCCT
>JAGCAN010000237.1 GCA_017652685.1 Oscillospiraceae bacterium | reverse complement strand
GGCACTTGTCTGGTTTGCCATGTCAGCTTTCGGGGCTCTCCCGTTTGTGCTTGCAGGGGATATCCCTTTTTACGTTGATGCTTTTTTTGAAACGATGTCAGGCTTGACAACGACAGGAGCCTCCATCCTGAACAATATCGAAGGGCTGTCTCGAGCTGGCCTTTTCTGGCGTTCCTTTACACACTGGATAGGCGGAATGGGTGTGCTGGTGTTTATGATGGCTGTGCTACCGATGAGCGGAGAACACTCGATGCACATCATGCGGGCAGAGGTACCGGGGCCTGTCGTCGGCAAGTTAGTGCCACGTGCAGGGGACACGGCAAAAATACTTTATCTGATTTATGCCGGGCTGACCGTGCTTGAAACGATTTTTCTTTTGTTCGGAGGAATGAGCTTTTACGATGCACTGCTGCATTCTTTCGGAACTGCAGGTACGGGTGGTTTTTCAACGAGAAGTGCCAGCATCGGAGCTTTTAACAGCAGCTATATCGAAATGGTGATGGCGACGTTTCTGGTTTTCTTCGGGGCTAACTTTAACCTGTATTATCTGATTTTGACCGGGAAGATCAAAGCAGCCCTTCAGAGTGAAGAGCTGCACTGGTACCTGTTTTTGATAGTGGCTTTCGTTGTTATCATCACGGCAGGAATTGTCGGGATATATGGCAGTATTGCCGTGGCGGCAAAAAATGCATTTTTCTATGTCATGTCAATTATGAGTACAGCAGGCTTCTGTACAGTGGACTATACGACATGGCCACAGTATACACAGGCCCTGATCGTAGTGATGATGTTTATCGGAGGATGCGCGGGCAGTACAGGAGGCGGGATAAAGCTCTCTCGCGTGCTGCTGCTGATCAAAAACGCCCGTGCGGATGTAAGAAGAATGGTATCTCCTCGCCGCGTCAAGCGTGTTCGGATGGACGGGAAATGTGTTTCTGACAATGTGCTCACAACAGTCGGGACATTCTTTTCGCTTTATATACTCATTCTTCTGCTTTGTACCTTTGTTGTTTCGTTTGACGGGAAGGATTTTACAACCAGCTTTACCGCCTCTCTTTCCTGTATTTCCAATGTGGGGCCGGGTCTGTCCAAGGTGGGGCCTCCTTATAATTTTTCGACTTTTTCGGTGCTTTCAAAAATCGTTATGTCAGTTACGATGCTGATCGGCAGGCTGGAGATTTATCCGGTTCTGATTCTGCTGATACCGAAAAGCAGACGAAGCTGATTTTATAAAAAACACCAGGATTATCGTCATGAATACGATCACAGAAAAGGCATATGCAAAACTGAATATTTCTCTGGATGTTTCCAAAGCCAGAGAGGATGGGTATCATGACATGGTCATGGTGATGCAGACAGTTTCCCTTTGTGACGAACTGAGCATTACACTGGATCATACGGGCGTTGTACGGGCCGAGGCTGACCTGCGGTATATCCCCAGAGATGACCGCAACCTGGCTGTCAAAGCAGCAAAGCTTTATTTTGCCAGAACCGGAAGAGAAGAAACCGGCGCCGTCATCCGCATGAAGAAGCGTATTCCTGTCGGGGCGGGAATGGCAGGGGGATCCTCTGATGCAGCTGCTGTGATTCGGGCGCTCAATCGTACTTTCGGACAGGAACTGACAAAAGAAGAGATGATGGCGCTTGCAGAACAAACAGGGTCAGATGTGGCTTTTTGTGTGGTGGGAGGGACTGCTCTTGCAGAAGGGCGAGGAGAAATCCTGACACCGCTGCGTGACATGCCGGACTGCACCATCGTCATTTGCAAGCCGGACTATTCCATTTCTACTCCGGAACTTTTCCGGGCTATCGACAGAGAAAAACTGCGGATTCATCCGGATACCGCAGGGATTCTGGAAGCCATCCGGGAAGGGAACCTTGCACAGATTTGCAGGAGAATGTACAACGTGTTTGAGGATGTTCCGGACAGACGGATGAAGATCATTGGTGGGATCAAGACCAAACTGATCAACAAAGGAGCGGAAGGAGCTGTAATGACCGGCACCGGCTCTGCTGTTTTCGGGATATTCACCGATGAAAATACTGCAAAGAAAGCCTGCTCCGCTATGTCGAAAGAGGTCTCGTTTACCTGTGTTGCCAAGCCGGTTGGAGCATTGCTGTGAAGATAATCAGAAGAATCCTTGCAATCCTGCTGGTGCTGGTTCTGCTGGCTGGAGGGATAGCTGGAGCAATATGGGCTGTCTTCAGCCGGAGCGCACCGTTTGCCGATGTGGATCAGGGGAAAGAGTCCATCTTTGCAGGGAAAAAAGTGATGGTGATTGTGCCGCATGAAGATGACGAGCTCAATCTGTTTGGCGGCCTTTTTGAACAATACCGGAAGTACGGAAGCGAAGTAAAAGTTGTATATGTTACGAACGGAGATCTGTATCTTCCGCGGGAGACGAGAATACGGGAAGCAATCAATGCGCTGTCTGAAGTCGGAGTGGCAGAAGACAATATAATTTTCCTCGGTTATGGCGACGGATATCTTCACAGACACCTTTATAATGCCTATGACGGAGAGCGACTGATTTCTGAGGCGGGGTTTATGGAGACGCACGGAGTGGATTTCCATTCGGCGTTTGTTGAGGAACATCCCTTTACGAGGGAGAACTATATCGGAGATCTCAAGGCGTGTATTCTTCAGGAGCGGCCGGATGTGATCTTCTGTAATGACTATGACAGCCATACGGATCATCAGGCGGTTTCACTGGCATTTGAAGAAGCAATGGGTGAAATCCTGCGCGAAGGCTCGGGATATCAGCCGACAGTTTACAAAGGGTTCGCCTACAGCACGGCGTTCTATGCACCGGAAGATTTCTATTCCGATCCCAATCTCCTTTCTACAAAGAATCCGTATGAGGGAGACAGAGCAGGGGAGGGCATATATCTCTGGAGTGAAAGAGTACGGCTGCCGGTTAGCGCGATATCCCTTTCCCGCTCTCTCTACCAGTGCTCTGTTTACCGTGCGGCAAAGCAGCATGAATCACAAAATGCAAAATCGCATGCAGTTTCCGTAATCAATGGAGATAAGGTTTTCTGGCAGAGGAGAACAGATTCCCTGTGCTATACGGCAGCCATCACAACAAGTTCCGGTGATGGCGGAAAGCTGAATGATTTTAAACTGCTGGATTGCAGAAATCTGCAGAGCTGGGCGTTTCCCGGTGATGGAGTGTGGAGCCCAGAGAGGGGAGATACACAGCGACGGATCTCCGTTTCTTTTCCCGAAGAGAGTACGGTCGCGTCTTTGCGGCTGTACGGTAATCCTTTGAAAGACAATTCCATTAAAAATGCAAGGATTCACCTGCCTGACGGTACGGAGCTGGATACTGGAGCTATTCGCCCGGAGGGGACAGAAATCTTTTTTGAACATCCAAAGAAGATTAGCGGATTTACTGTAATGCTTCTCGAAACGGAAGGAGATTCTGCAGGACTCACAGAGGTTGAAGCATACGGAAATAAAAAAGACGAAATTTCCTTTCTGAAACTGATGACGACGGAAGAAGATTTTGTTTATGACTATGATATCGGGACAGACGGTACGGCAGTGTTTACACTCTATACTGCGGGCGTAACTGCCATTCCGGAAAGCTGTGTTTTGCATTGTGACAATGACCGCTGCAGCACAGTTGTAAAAGATGGGAATATCCTTGTTGTCTGCCCGAAAGGGGAAGAATGTATTTTCACGGTGGAAGATCCGGACTCCGGGCTATGTGACACGGTGAGGATCGCAAATCCTGGGGGGCTAACGAGATTTGGGAGAATGGTGGAAGGAATCTGGTACAGGGTGTCTTCTCATGTTATGCAGGAAGGGTCTCCGGTTTCAAGAATAGTGGGTTTTTGGAACAGGCATTTCCATCAGAGCCCTCTTCAGGGATAAAAAAAGAGAGGTCTAAACCTCTCCAAGCCGATTTTTAATATAACTTTCCACTTCGGGGTACGAGATATTCAATGCAACGCTTAATTCACCATGCAAAACTTCTTTGGCACGCTTCATTGTAGCTTCCGCACGGGTGCTCTTTGTTTTTCTGGAATTGATACGTATATGAAGGCCCTTGATAATGGAGACCATTGCTTCGGGAGTGTGCTGGCGAAAGAGTTCTTTATAGAAGGCGTCAACATGATTAAAACGAGTGTCATTACAGATGGCAGGTTCAATGCCGGGAATAGAGGCTATCAGAGCCTCCGCTTCTTCGCGGCTGATTACAGGGCGCATGAAAGCGCCGGAATCGACAGGCGAAAAATACGTGCCGCTTCCGATGTAGGGGCGGAGATGATAGTAAAGCCTGTCAGCGGAACCGGAAGCATCCAGCGGGGCGATATGCTCAACCGTACAGACACCACTTTCTCCATATATAATTTTATCACCGACTGAAAACATCGAAGATAATCCCCCACTATATAACTAAGTACCATTTTAGCACATAACTATAAAAAAAGCAAGCTTTTTTTGACAAATATTTCTTTATTTAACGGAGTTTTTCAGGATGAAGCTTCAATTTTCCGGCCATGACTACAAATACGCAGTTGAGCAGATGCTGGCTACCGTTTTTCCCGGAGAAAAACCGGACTATTCGCCTGGAAGGCGGGATGAAAACGGGATGATTGTGAATCTGAATGAATCTCCCGTATATACAACTGCCACCTGTATTTACAGATCGGAAAAAGGAAGATTTCTGGGTAAAGCAGCCGTCAAAACGGAATCTCTTTGCAACGCAACAGAACGGGACCGTCTGTGCCAGTTTGCTATCAAAAATGCGGTTTACAGAGCGGTACTGGCATCAGGGTTGGAAAGGCCGCCCTGGGGAGCACTGACGGGTGTACGCCCGGGAAAACTGATGCACGCGATCATCCGGCAGAGTGCGGATAGGGGAGAGGCAATTTCCCGGTTCGAAACGGAGTTTGATGTTACCCGGCAGCGTGCAGAATTGTGTTATGAGACTTCTCTTGCAACAATTGAAGCGGAGCAGACTCTTACAGAAAAAGATGTCTGTCTTTATATCGGGATTCCATTCTGTCCGACACGTTGTGCTTACTGCAGTTTTGTTAGCCAGGCGACAGAGAAAAGCATCACACTGATGGATCCGTTCCTTGATGCATTGCAGAGAGAGGTGAAGGCAAATGCTGAACAGGTAAAGAACTGTGGGCTGCGTGTTATTGCTATCTATGCCGGAGGTGGGACGCCGACAACACTTTCAGTTCAACAGTTGGATCATCTTTGTAAAATGCTGGAAAAGGAATTTGATCTCAGTGCTTTGAGGGAATACAGTGTGGAGGCAGGCAGACCGGACACAATTACGAAAGAAAAATTACTTGTTTTACGTGAGCACGGTGTCAGCAGAGTTTCCGTAAATCCTCAAACAATGCGTGATAGTGTTCTGGAGGCAATCGGAAGAAGACATACCGCAGGGGATATATATGATGCGCTGGAAAAGGTCAGGCAAGTCGGCGGTTTTGCGATAAATATGGATCTCATTGCAGGGCTTCCGAAAGATGACCCTGACGGATTTGCAGCATCCCTCAACGAAGTTCTTGCTTTGAAGCCTGAAAACATCACCATCCATACGCTGTCTTTGAAAAAAGGTTCCTGTCTGATGAGAGAGAGAGGGGAAATCCCGCCGGCGGAAGATGTCGGTGTGATGTTGGGCGGAGCTTACATGGCACTGAAAAAAGAAGGCTACTCACCCTATTATTTATATCGGCAGAAAAATATGTCAGGAGGATATGAAAATAGCGGGTGGACAAAACCCGGAGGAATTAACCTTTATAATATCTGCATGATGGAAGAATTATGCAGTATTCTTGCTTCCGGAGGAGGAGGGTCAACAAAACTGATCCATCCGAAAGGAGGAAAGAATATTCGTATTACAGCACCGAAATATCCTTTGGAGTATATTCAGCAGATTGAAAAAATCTGTGAAGAAAAAAGAAAGATAGGTGAATTCTATGGTATTTGATCTCGGCGAAATCAACCTGAAAACAATTGCGGATCCGAAAGGCTTCTGTGAAGAGTGTGAGGCAGGATACAACAAAAGAATCGGTCGCGCCGTGGAAATGATCACAAATAACCTCAACAGGAGTCCGATCGTTTTGCTGGCAGGGCCCTCGGGATCGGCAAAAACAACAACAGCGATGAAAATCAGCGAGGAACTCAACCGGCGGGGAATCGGCACACACTATGTGAGCATGGATGACTACTTTAACACGGTTGGCGAGGGTACTCCAAAAACCCCGGAAGGAGACTACGATCTGGAGTCCCCCCTCTGCCTGGATATGGAATTGCTGAACCGGCATTTTAATGATCTGGAAAAGGGAAAACGTATTTTTGTTCCAAAATATGAGTTTTCCAGGCGGATGCGTGTGACAGAACCTTCCAAATCCATCATGCTGAAAAAGAATGAAATCTGTATTTTTGAAGGAATTCACGCCTTAAATGATGAAATTGCCGGAAGACATCCGGAAGCCTTTAAACTTCATGTGTCAGCATCGAGCAGAGTAGCGTTTAAGGGAGAAGAAGTTTTCAAGTCAACATGGTTCCGGCTTGTGCGAAGGACTGTCCGGGATTTCAATTTCAGGGGAGCGGATCCTTCGGAGACGATGGCGATGTGGGCAAATGTTCGCAGGGGGGAAAAGCTCTATATTTCACCCTTTAAAAGCAGAGCGGACTATCAGCTTGATTCGACACTTGCCTGTGAAGCGGCGGTTATGAATCATACGGCTACTAAACTCTTTCAGTCTGTGCCGGAAGGAATTGAACGCTACGAAGAACTCAGAGCGGTTCTGCCAGCCATTCAGCTTTTTGGCGTGATTGATGAAAGCGATGTTCCGGCAGATTCTGTCCTGCGGGAGTTTATCGGAGGAGGAATATACGCCTGATTAGGCAATCTGCACAAAAAACAGAACAGTAAAAAACCTGAAATTCGTCAAAATTCAGCATTTTTGGAGAGTGGCATTTTTGAGGTTTTAGTTGATTTTTCTGGACTTTTTTGATATTATTATTAAGCTTTATAGGGGGATTTTCCTCAGATAAGCTATTTTCAGTTTATTTTTTATATTGGAGGATATATCAATGATTAAAGTCGGTATCAATGGTTTTGGCCGCATCGGTTCTCTGGCTTTCCGCGCAGCCATCAAGTCTGACGACATCGAGGTCGTTGCAATCAACGCTCCCGGTCATCCCGCTTCCCACATCGCTTACTGTGTAAAGTATGATTCCGTTCACGGTCGCTTCGATGGTGAAGTCGTCGGCAACGATGAGGACAGTACGGTTACCGTTAACGGCAAGACCGTTAAAGTTCTCTCCGACAAGAGCTACCGCGATGCTACCCTCATTCCCTGGGGCGAACTCGGTGTTGACTACGTTCTCGAGTGCAGAGGCGTTTACCTGACCAAGGAAAAGGCACAGGCTCACATCGATGCAGGCGCTAAGGTCGTTGTGATGTCCGGCCCTGCAAAGGACGATACTCCGATG
>JAGCAN010000236.1 GCA_017652685.1 Oscillospiraceae bacterium | reverse complement strand
GATGACCTCGGTTCAAAGATACGACGGAGCACATCATACAGGCCGAGTACATACGAATACGCTTTTGCCCCCAGAGCATTGGAATGACGATTCATGTCCCATTTCACATAGTTGATCTCCGTGCTGTCCAGAATTCCCGTCACAGAGGATACGATATAATCCCTCACAGCCGGATTGGTGAGATCCAGCAGATATTCGAACCTCCCTTGTAGATCTCTCACACCGGGCATACGCAGTACCCAGTCGGGATGTGCCCGGTAGAGATCAGAATCTTCATTGATCGCCTCCGGTTCAAACCACAAGCCGAAATCGAGCCCCAACGCATGGATCTTGCGGGAAAGCCCATCCAGCCCGTTGGGTAATTTCGTGCGGTTCACGGTATAATCTCCCAACCCCGCGTGATCGTCATTCCGCGCTCCAAACCAGCCATCATCCAGCACAAAAAGCTCACAACCCAGTTTTTTCGCCTTTTTCGCAAGCGAAAGCAGCTTGGCCTCATTGAAATCGAACATGCAGCCTTCCCAGTCATTATAAATAACGGGGCGTTCCCTGTAGCGCCAGCATTCCGGTACAATATGGCTGTTGACAAAGCGGTGCATTTTCTCACTCAAGCCATTGAAACCCCGGTCTGAATAACAGAGAACTGCTTCAGGTGTTTCCAGACAGGTTTCATTTTCCACCTGCAACAGCAGCTGGTTGTCAGAAAACCCCTGCATGACCCTCGTCAGCCCCTGGTGACTGAGCTGTGCAGAGGAATAGTGGTTCCCGGACCAGATCAGGTTAAAACCGTACGCTTCACCAGCATCCTCATTGGTTTCCGCCCGGGAAAGAATAAAACCGGGATTGGTAAAATTGGATGAAAAACCTGTTGTACTCTCATTTACCACACGCGATCGAGTCACCGGCACACGATGCGGATGCATTTCTGCAATCCAGGCTCCGCTGAAAGCTGTCATGTCAAAGTGACCTTTGAGGTCGAGCATGGAGCTCATCAGTTTTCTCACCTGCACCGGACTGCCGCTGTTGTTCCGAAAAACCGTACGGCGAACGAGCGCCGTATCGTACAGGGAGAAGTACAGCGAAAGTGTTGTTTTTTCACCAAGAATGGATGATGCAGACTTAAAAACAAGCTCCAGTGTTTCACAGGCTCCTTTTGCGGAGGGGAGCGGACAGGAATAGACGGGAGGCTTTTCCAGAATGGAAAAAGATGTGTAGACAAAATCCGCAGCAATCGGCGTTCCCTCTGTCAGGAGCTCGATCGGGGACTCGCGGTAGTCTCCCGTCCCGGAAGCACTCCAGGCCAAAGGCAGTGCATCGAGAGAAGATACGGGATCTTCGTTGTCATATAAAACACTGCACCCCCACCCCGTTCCGGGTTTATACGAAAGCGCTTCAGCATCTTCCGGTAAAAGCGGTCCTCCGAAATGCAGCAGCTCTGCCTGGGAAAAGTGAATGCGTATAATACAGGAAAGGGCATCGTTCCCGAGAAAAAACGCCGGATCCTGTCCGATATAATACGGTCTGATCATGGTAAACCTCCCAGGATAATCTAAATTCAGGGTTTTTATTGTACCACAGAAGTGGTATAATGAAAAGAAAATTAGTGGAAAAACTTTCCATGCAGAAGATCATTTTAAGGAGACATCATCATGAAACGTACAAGATGGTATAAAGACGGTGTGTTTTACCAGATCTGGCCGCGCAGCTTTAAAGACGGCAACGGAGACGGTATGGGTGACCTCTACGGCGTCTATGAGAAGCTTGACTATCTCAAAAGCCTTGGCGTAGACGGGATCTGGTTCTCTCCGCTCTATCCCTCTCCCGGGGCGGACTGCGGATATGATATCTCTGACTACTACAATATTGCTGAAGAGTTTGGAGGGATGGAGGCTTTCAGGAAAGTGCTCAACGGTGCGCATGAGCGCGGCATGAAGGTCATCATGGATCTCGTCGTCAATCACACAAGCGACGAACATGAATGGTTCCAGAAGTCCCGCCGAAGGATTGAACCCTATACTGACTATTATATCTGGCGCCCGAAACGCCCGGACGGAAAGCTTCCGAACAACTGGGACAGTATGTTTGAAGGCAAAGCCTGGCAATGGGATGAGATTCGGCAGGAATACTATCTGCATCTCTTCGCCATCAAGCAGCCAGACCTTAACATGGATAACCCGCTCGTCCGGGAGGAGGTTGTGAAAATCCTCCGCTACTGGCTTGATATGGGAATTGACGGCTTCCGGGAGGACGTGATCACCTTCATCTCCAAGCGGGAAGGTTTGCCGGATGCAAGCATTCCCGCTATGCGAGGTATCTTCCATTATAACCTCGGGCCGCGGCTGCACGAATTCCTCACCCAATTTCGCAAAGAAGCCTTTGACGACTATGACTGCGTCACCATCGCGGAATCTGCACTGATCACACCTGAAAAGGCATTGGAATTTATCACTGAGAGTAACGACAATGAATTGGATATGGTCATCCAGTTTCAGTGTATGTGCGCCGATTGCCTGTTTACCGATTTCGTACCGATGAAATTCAGTC
>JAGCAN010000235.1 GCA_017652685.1 Oscillospiraceae bacterium | reverse complement strand
CTTTCGCGATCTTTAATATATCGCGAAAGAGTCTCGCCCGAAACTTATCATCTGCGGCGCGAGCGCTTACCCGCGAAAGATCGATTTCCAAAAATTCCGGGAAATTGCCGATGAGGTCGATGCGTTCCTGCTCGCTGACATCGCACACATCTCCGGCCTGGTGGCAGCCGACTGCCACATGAGCCCAATCCCATACGCGCACGTAACGACCAGCACCACGCACAAAACACTGCGCGGACCTCGCGGCGGCATGATCATGTCTACCAATGAATTCGCGGTGGATCATAAGATCGACAAGGCCATCTTCCCTGGTCTTCAGGGCGGCCCGCTGATGCACGTGATCGCAGCCAAGGCAGTCTGCTACGGCGAAGCCCTGAAACCGGAGTTCAAAGTCTACGCGCAGAACATCATCAGCAACGCGCAGGCACTGTCCGGGATGCTGATGGACCGCGGCATCAAAGTCTTCACCGGCGGAACGGACAACCATCTGATGCTGGTGGATCTGAGACCTCTCGGGATCAGCGGCAAGGAAGCAGAAGATGAGCTGGATGAAGCCGGCATCACCTGCAACAAGAACGCCATCCCGAACGATACATCATCGCGGTCGGTGACCGGCGGCATCCGGTTGGGAACGGCAGCTCTGACGACCCGCGGACTCGGCACGGCTGATATGGAGACAATCGCAGAGGCCATCAAGCTGGTCATCGTGGACAGGACGCCGGAGTCAAAGGCCGAAGCGAAGCGCATGGTGACTGAGCTGACCGAGCGCTACCCGCTGTACGGCAACCTCGAGTAAGGCTGCACCGCCGGCGCAGCGCGAAACGCACAAGCGACACCAACATACACAAGCGGCGCCGGAAGGCGAACGAACGCGCCACGCAGAAAGACATCGCAGGCGCCACCGAAACTTTGTTTACAATAATGCATGAATGTGTGTTAGAATATATTCACCAAAAAAATATCTATGAACGGAGGATTAGATCAAAATGAGTGCACAGGTTTTAGACTGTAAAGTAGTAGCTCAGGCAATTTCGGACGAATGCAAAGCTGCAGCTGATGAGCTGAAAGCAAAAGGCATCACACCAAAGCTGGGTATCGTTCGTGTCGGAGAAAAAGGTCCGGACCTTTCCTACGAGAAGGGCGCAACAAAGACCATGAATGAAGCAGGAATCGAAGTCGAAGTTTTCGCACTGCCTGCAGATATTTCCCAGGATGATTACATCGCTAAAATGAAGGAACTTAACGCAGATCCGGCAATCCACGGCATCCTTGCGTTCAGACCTTTGGACAATATCGATGAGAACGCAGCTATCGGCGAGATCCTCAACCCACTGAAGGACGTTGATGCCTGCACCGCAGCAAACATGGGCAAACTGGTTGTCGGAGATCCGACCGGCCTGTATCCTTGCACCGCGGCTGCTATCGTCGAAGTCATCAATTATTATGCAGATCAGATTAAAGCAACGGTTCGTCCGAACTATGAGCCGCTTCCGCTGGCAAAACCGGGTCAGGAAGACGATGTTGCATGCGGCCTTGATGTCTGCATCATCAACAACTCCAACGTTATCGGTAAGCCGGCATCCATGCTGCTGACCAACCGTTTCGCAACGGTTTCTATCGTTCACCACCTGACACATGCAGAGAAGAAACTCATGTATACACAGGGTGCTGACGTTGTTATCGCAGCTACTCCATTCAAGGATTCCGTTACCGCTGATATGATCAAAGAAGGCGCTATCGTTATCGATGCTGCTGTCGTTCGTGAGAAAGCTGTCGATGAAAACGGCGAGCCGATCATCAACGAGAAGACCGGCAAACAGAAGATCAACACCTTTGGCTGCTGCTCCGCAGATGTTGAGGAGAAAGCAAGCTGGAAGACACCTGTTCCAGGCGTTGGATCCATCACATCCGCTATGCTGGCTAAGAACCTGATCAAAGCCTGCAGAGTACAGAATGGTCTGTAAGAACTAGCTGGTTTATAAAACTTAACAGTCTTAAAATTAAAAGCTCCGCGTTTGCGGAGCTTTTTTTTTACTGTGCCATTTCTTTGCCGATTGCTTTTGCCTCTTCGATCCTCTTTCCGAAGACCTCCTCGTGGCGTGCGATCTTGTGCGCCGGATCAAACAGGGTCCAGTCATAACGATCGTAGTTATCCACCTGTTTGGTATCGCCTGCCGTCAAGACCTGGGTCGGACCGATGATGCCGGAAAACGTTCCCTGATATTTCTTAACCAGTCCCTCGTAGAATCCGCCCTCTGCGTATGCCTCGTCCGGGGCATTGCTGGTCATGATGAACAGCACCGGGATCTGACGGTCGTTATAGCTTCTTGGCTCTTTCTTGTAGGTGATGTACTGGAAAACGAGCCGCTCGTAGATGGCGCGGAATGCTGCGGTTGCATCGCCCAGATAGTTCGGCGAGCCGATGATGAGGCCGTCCGCCGTCCGGATATCTTCCAGAACCGGGGTCAGTCCGGCCTTGCACACACAGTGTCCAAGGTTTGCCTCCAGCTTGCATCCGAAGCAGGAGATGCATCCCGAATATTTTTCCAGATCATATATGTTGTAGACCTTAACCTCTGCGCCTTCCTCTTTTGCGCCTTCACATGCTGCATTGATCAGCTGCGCTGTATTCCAATTCTTTCTAGGTCCTGCATTGACCGCAATGATTTTTTTCATCTTATACTCTCCTTTTTATTGAAATCCGTTTTCTACACAATCTGCGAATGCTGCACCCGCGCCCCTCAGTGTCGGCTGCATATACTCCTTG
>JAGCAN010000234.1 GCA_017652685.1 Oscillospiraceae bacterium | reverse complement strand
GTTCCCCGCCCGGGAGAGATCAGCCTTGCACACAACGGCGTTCTGTTTCTCGATGAGCTTCCGGAATTTCGAAGCGATGTGCTGGAAGTGCTGCGCCAGCCTCTGGAAGACGGTGAGGTCACGGTTTCCCGTGTTTCCGGCACGGTGAAATATCCCAGCCGTTTCATGCTCGTCTGTGCCATGAATCCCTGTAAATGCGGCTGGTTCGGGCATCCGTCCGGACGGTGTAACTGTTCCACGCTGGATATCAGACGCTATCAGAGCAGAATTTCCGGCCCGCTGCTGGATCGGATTGACCTGATCGTTCCGGTGCCGTCTCTTGAGTTTGAGGAACTCCGCAGCCGGAAACCCGGTGAAAGCTCTGCCGCAATAAAGCAGCGTGTTGATGCTGCCCGCGCTGTTCAGCGCAATCGGTATGGGAAGAGCGGGATGATCAATGCCTCCATCGGGCAGAAGGAGCTGCGTGAATACTGTGCACTGTCTGAAGAATGTGAGGAACTGATGCACATGGCGTTTGACACAATGGGTCTCACAGCCAGAAGCTATGACAGGATCCTGCGGGTCGCACGTACCATTGCAGATCTGGACGGAAAGGAAAGCATTACAACGGATCATATTGCCGAGGCCGTTCAGTACCGAACGCACGACTTCCGCGAAGGATAAAAGGATAATAAATCACAAAAAAACTGAGCCTGTGAGAAATCACAGGCTCAAAAAACAGGAAGCGGTAATTCATTCCCATGCAGGAAAGTCCATTTTGCCGATCGATGCCATGATTGCGCAGTCAATCTACAGAATGTTCAGCCTCTTTTTCAGGATCAGCCAGGTGGCGAGCCAGAGAACAACATTTCCGGCTATGAGAAATCCGATCACGATTCCAAACACCCCTTGCAGCAGATTCAGATATCGCAGAAGATCAAGAAAGGAATTGACATTGATTTCTATCGACGGGCTGTTCCCGAAAAAGCGGAAAAGCCGGCTTATCCATATCGAGGCTGTGTTCAGTATCCATCCGATCCCGATGACCGCAATGACAGACCATAACCCTCTGTGGCTGTTGAACAAATGACCGACGGCGATTCCGGAATAGAGCCGCAAGACAGTGTAAGAGGTGATCAGCAGAAGGATGAGTACCAGTTCAGCTGCAAGGATCCCTGTTTTAGGGTAAAGAGAGAGGAACTTGCCCGTCTTTTCGAGAAACTCCCTGGCGGATCCCAGATACCCTCTGGCTGCCATCAGAATTACTGTTGCGAAAAACCCGGTGAGTACACATCCCGCGATCATGATCAGGGACGTAAAAAACTTTGCGGTGATATGCTGTGCAGCGTTAACCGGCAGGGAAAATGCGAGATATCCTCCTTCTCCGAGAAGTCCGGAATAAAACCTGCGAATAATGATGATCAGGGCAATCACAAACATTCCGAAGCTCAGCCCGAAAAGCAGAAGCGCCGGCAGAATATGGAGAATAAACTCCATCAGTCGTCCGGAAACAGAGAGCCCGATTCCCTCCGTAAGGCCGTTGATCAGAGCAATCACAAGAATTGCTCCCCAGAGCGGCAGGAAAATCCTCAGGCAGTCACGCAGTTCGTATTTCATCAGTTTTCCAAACATGATTCAGTATCTCCTCTCTATACGTCAAAGCGGAACATTTCGCGGAACAGCTCATCAACAGACTTGCCGTCTGTCTCGCGGATTTCATCTGCAGGCCGGTGCAGCACCACTGTGCCTTCTTTCAGAAAGATCACTTCGTCGAGCAGCTTTTCCACATCGGTGATCAGATGGGTAGAGATCAGTACGGTCCCTTCTTCATTGTATCCGGCCACAATCGTGTGCAGCATAAAATCGCGGGCAGCCGGATCAATACCGGCAAGAGGCTCGTCCAGCAGATAGAGCTGGGCTTTACGGCTCATCACAAGCATCAGCTGCAGTTTTTCTTTTGTGCCCTTGGAAAGAGTGCGGATTTTTGCACTTCGGTCCAGCTTAAGTGTCCGGCAGATGTCACCGGCTTTCTCAGAATCGAAATCTGCAAAGAAGTCCGCATAGATATCGATGCTGTCCTGTACTTTCATCCAGTCCGGGAAGCTCGGCCTGTCGGGGAGATAGGCTGTGATGGATTTGGTGTAGATTCCGGGCACCTCACCGTCGATCAGGGCAGTGCCCGCTGTCGGCTGCAACAGCCCGGCGAGTATTTTGATCAGGGTTGTTTTTCCTGCCGCATTCGGGGCTGCAAGCCCGACAATCCTCCCTCGCCCGACAGAGAGATCGACTCCGTTGAGGGCTATGGTTTTTCCGAAGGTGCGCTGTAGATTGCTGCATTGGATAATGTTACTGGTATTCATGGTTCCTGTCCTTTCTGAAACTGCCTGGCGAGTTCCGCTGCTTTTCCGCGGCTGTATCCGAGCTTTTCCATATCTTTCAAATATTCCTCTACTCTTTTTTCGGCGAGATGGCTGCGAACAGCACGCAGTGTCTCTTCATCCTCGGTCACGTTTCTGCCTGCCGTACGGGAAGTGACAAGCAGCCCGTTTTCTTCCAGCTTTGCAAGCGAGCGCTGCATGGTGTTGGGGTTGACACCCGCCTGCATAGCCAGTTCCCGCACGGAGGGAAAGCGTTCCCCCGGTGAGTACTCGCCTGTTACAATGCTCTCGGTCATCTGGTCTGCCAGCTGCTGCCAGATCGGCCTAGCATCTTTGAGTGTAAAATCCATATCTCACCTCTCAAACTGTGCTACTGTATTAAGCGTCTAATACAGTAGCACAACATTTCGCACTTGTCAACTGTTTTTTTAAAATTCTGTTTTCACCGGGAGAAACTGTTTCTTCGTGTTTTTTCCAAACTTGAAAAAAGCGTCTTTTGATGTTAGAATATCAGCACTCTGCAGAACAGGAATGTAGGATTTATGTTTCAGGGATTTCAGGCGGAAGCCGGTGATTTTTTCTGGGAGCTGTGCTTCCACAACGAGCGGGAATGGTTTCACGCCCATAAGGAGCGCTTTGACACACTGATCGGCATGCCGATGAAAGAGCTTGCTAAAGAAACCTATGCTCTTCTGCTTCAGCGTTTTCCTCTGCTGGAGGCTGAAGTCCATGTATCGAGGATCTGGCGGGATGCGAGGCGGCTTTACGGCCGGGGCCCTCTGAAAGAGAATCTGTGGTTCTCTATCGAGAATCCCAATATCCCGGGTGACGGACCTTCTTTTTATTTTGAGATAGAGCCGGCCGTCTTTTCTTACGGAATGGGTTTCTGGTGTCCGCGTGCGGAACAGATGGAGGTTTTTAGAAACAGCATTGATGCCAATCCTGCGGCGTTTGAACGTCTTGCCTCTCAGGTAGCCGGAATGAAGGATTTCAAACTCGGCGGGCCTTTTTACAAACGGGCGAAAGGCGAATTCGGTGAAACAGTGAATGCCTGGTACAACCGCAAATCGATCTATGTATTCCATGAAGAAGATTTCGGCGGCGCGCTGCTTTCTCCGGAATTTCCCCAAATCCTGTGTGATGCGTTTACAAAACTGATGCCGATGTATGAGTATCTGCTTTCACACGCCACGCTTCCCAATCCCGGTCGTTAATCATTCATTGATTCTCTTTTCCCCTTTGGTTTCATTGTACATTACGAATTACAAATTCATCATACTATTGGAGGGTTACTATGCAGTACATTATGTCGCTTGACCAGGGAACGACCAGTTCACGCTGTATCCTTTTTGACAAGGCGGGCAACATCTGTTCCGTTGCCCAGAAGGAATTCCGGCAGATCTTCCCGAAACCCGGCTGGGTAGAGCATGACGCGGAAGAAATCTGGTTCACCACGCTGGAAGTATCCCGCACGGCGATGCGCAAACTCGGGGTGACCGCTGCAGATATAGCGGCGATCGGTATCACAAATCAGCGCGAGACGACGGTTGTCTGGGATAAAGAGACCGGCAAGCCCATAGCCAACGCAATTGTCTGGCAGTGCCGCCGTACTTCTGATATTATCGACGACCTGGTGGCAAAAGGGGTGTCAGACGTTATTCGCTCCAAAACAGGCCTCGTGCCGGACGCCTATTTTTCCGGTTCCAAGATCAAGTGGCTTCTGGATAATGTTCCCGGTGCGAGGGAGCGGGCTGAAAGGGGCGAGCTGCTGTTCGGCACCATCGATACCTGGCTGATCTGGAAGCTGACGGGCGGCTCCGTGCATGTGACGGACCATACCAACGCCAGCCGTACTATGCTTTTCAATATCCATACGCTGGAATGGGATGAGGAGCTGCTCCGCCTGCTTGATATCCCGGGATGTATTCTGCCTGAGGTGAGACCGTCCAGCTGCGTGTATGGGAAAACAGTGTTCGAACTCTATGGCGGTGAAATCCCGGTTGCCGGAGCGGCAGGAGACCAGCAGGCTGCGCTGTTCGGGCAGTGCTGCATTCATCCGGGCGACATGAAGAATACCTACGGGACAGGCTGCTTCCTCCTGATGAATACGGGCGAGACCCCTGTCCTGAGCAAAAACGGCCTTGTCACAACTATCGCCGTGGGATTTGAAGATCATGTCCTTTATGCCCTGGAAGGCAGTGTGTTTGTGGCGGGAGCAGCTATTCAGTGGCTTCGTGACGAATTGAATGTCCTTGAAAAAGCCAGTGAGAGCCAGGTGTTTGCAGAGTCTGTTCCGGACAGCGCGGGAGGCTATGTAGTACCGGCATTTACAGGCCTTGGCGCTCCTTACTGGAATCAGCGCGCCCGCGGAGCGATTGTCGGCCTGACGAGAGGGTTTAACCGTTCCCATCTGGTGCGGGCAACGCTGGAATCCCTTGCCTATCAGAGCTATGATATCTGCAAGGCGATGGAACATGATTCCGGCATCCCTATCAAGTCACTCAAAGTTGACGGCGGAGCCAGTGCCAACAACTTCCTCATGCAGTTCCAGAGCGATATCCTTGACTGTGAAGTAACGCGCCCCTCCTGCATCGAGACGACAGCTCTTGGTGCAGCCTATCTCGCCGGGCTCGCGGTGGGATACTGGGCGAGCGTAGAAGAAATCAAAGACAACTGGAGTATTGACCGCGTCTTCACCAGCCAGATGGACGAGGAGATGCGCACAGCCCTCGTGCATGGCTGGCACAAGGCGGTAAAGTGCGCACTGCTCTGGGGAGAGGATTAAACGATTGAATGATATTATTCTTCTGAAACTGGGAGAGATTGTCCTGAAAGGCCTGAACAGAAAAGCCTTTGAAAGGAAGCTTCTCAATAACATTGCTTTCCGCCTGAAACCGATCGGCAATTTTAAAATCTCCTGCCTGCAAAGCACCGTTTATGTAGAGCCACAGGATGATTCCTGCGATCTGGAGGAAGCGTTTGAGGCCTGCAGCAAGATTTTTGGCATTATTTCGATGACGCGTGCCTCAGCCTGTGAGAAGGATAAGGATGCGATTGCCAGGCTTGCCATCCGCTGCCTGAAGGATGAGATGCAAAGCGCGAAGAGCTTTAAGGTAGAGAGTAATCGCAGCGACAAATCCTTTCCCATGACAAGCATTCAGCTCAGCCAGTATGTCGGCGGAGAACTGCAGGAAGCCTATCCCGATACGCCTGTTGACGTTCACAACCCTGAGCTGACGGTTTATGTGGAAGTGCGTGATCTTGCCGCCTATGTGCACGCGAATCCCGTCCCGGGGGCCGGTGGTATGCCGGTCGGTTCCAACGGGGTGGCAGTAACACTGCTTTCGGGGGGGATCGACAGTCCCGTTTCAACCTATATGATTGCCCGCAGAGGCGTCAGGCTGATTCCGGTGCACTTTTTCTCTTTCCCGTACACTTCAGAACAGGCAAAAGAAAAAGTGGTGGAACTGGCCGGGTTATTGTCCGCATATTGCGGTAAAATGACCATTGAAGTGGTGCCGTTTACACATATTCAGGAAGAAATTCGGGATAAATGCCCGGAAGAATACTTTACACTGATTATGCGTCGGTTTATGATGCGTCTGGCAGAAAAGATTGCCGTCTATTACGGAGCCGGAGCAATCGTTACGGGGGAGAATCTCGGCCAGGTCGCTTCTCAGACGATGGAAGCTATGGCGGTAACAAGGGCTGTAACAACTCTGCCGATCGTCCAGCCGCTGATCGGCTTTGATAAGGAAGAGATTGTACGCCTTGCCCGTAAGATCGGTACCTTCGGCACTTCCATTCTCCCGTATGAAGATTGTTGTACGGTTTTCACGCCGCGTCATCCCCGTACCAAACCGAAACTGAAAGATGTGGAAGCTGTCGAAGCGGTTCTTGACGTTCAGGCATTGGTTGAAGAGGCATTCAATGGGATCGAACAAATTCCGGTAGGAGAATAATATGAACACAGAGATTATTTCTGTCGGGACAGAGCTTTTGCTCGGCCATACCACCAACACAGATGCTCGGGATGTCTCGGAACAGCTCGCCAAAATCGGCATCAATGTGCTCTACCACACGGTGGTGGGGGACAACCCCGGCAGGCTGGCGAGCTGCATTGAAATTGCAAAACAGCGTGCGGACATCATTATCACCACCGGAGGGCTCGGCCCGACGTGTGATGATCTGACAAAGGAGATTCTTGCAAAGTCCTTTGGGCTGCAGCTCACGCGAAACGAAGCGGAGTATCAGGCTCTTTATGACTATATTTCCTCCCGCCACAAGTATACCGAGAATAACAGCAAGCAGGCTATGCTTCCGGAGGGGTGTACTGTATTTCACAACACCTGTGGTACGGCACCCGGCTGCGCTTTCGAAAAAGACGGGAAAATTGTGATCATGCTGCCCGGTCCGCCGAAGGAATGCATGGCGATGCTTCACGAAAGCGTTATCCCTTATCTTCGTACAAAGAGTGATGAGGTGATTCTTTCCCATACGGTTCGGATTTTCGGTATCGGTGAGAGCGGCGTGGACGATATCTTTGCCGATGAGATGAACCGCATGTCCAACCCGTCGCTTGCTCCCTATGCCAAGGAAGCCGACTGTCTGTTAAAGGTCACAGCCAAGGCGGCGACCGAAGCAGAGGCGGAAGCCCTGTGTCAGCCGGTGATCGACCGGATCCGTGAACGGCTTGGAGAGTATGTTTACGGCATTGATATCGAGTCTCTGGAAGAATGTGCTTTTGCGCTTCTGAAGGAGAAGAATCTTACCCTTGCCTTTGCCGAAAGCTGCACAGGCGGGGAGGCGGCAAAGCGCCTGACGGATCTTCCGGGAGCCAGTACGGTGTTCAAAGGAGGGGTCGTCACCTACACCAACGAGGCAAAAGCAACGCTCCTTGGCATTGAACCGGATGTTATTTATACAGAAGGTGCCGTCAGTTATGAGGTTGCTGCTGAGATGGCTGAGAACGTCCGTTCCATTCTGAAAGCGGATATCGGTATTGGAGTTACAGGTCTTGCCGGGCCGGACGGTGACGGAGTTCACGAAGTTGGCACAGTGTTTGTTTCTCTTGCAACGGAGAACGAAACCTTTGTCAAAGAG
>JAGCAN010000233.1 GCA_017652685.1 Oscillospiraceae bacterium | reverse complement strand
CTTCCTTGAGCTTCAGGATCTTTTCCGGTGTCTGGGACATCATCCGGCACACATTAACAACATCATATACTTCAATCTGCTCCGGGAGAAGCCGGTCAAAGTCAGTTCTGTACCGTGCAAGAGAAAGAGCTCCTGCCGGGTCACCGCCCACGTCGAAGATTACAAGATCCCAATCCTGATCAAAAGCGGAATTCACTGTAGCAGGCATATTTGTTTGTGTGATCCCGGAACCGACAAACGTGGGTGAGACGAGATTGATCTGTTTCTCCTGCAAAAGCTTTACCTGATCGGACATGCGGAAGTAATCATTGATCCGGTCAAGATCAATCACCTGGGTGCGTTTGCCCGCCATGCTCGCCTTCATGGCGAGGTTCAGGGCAATTTCCGTCTTTCCGGAACCGTAATTTGCAATGAGAACGACAATTTTCTTCATAGGCTCAATCAGATTTCGCTGGTGACCTTTATCAGCCAGTCAGCAAGGTTTTTTCTTTATTATACCGTAACTGAATAAAGAAAGAAATACTTTTTCTCTATGATTTTTATAGCAAAAATGTGATGGAAATATCGGTTGACAATGATAAATGAAAAAGCTATAGTAATCCTGAAAATTGGCTTTGCTGCATTTTACAACAAAACCTTTCTCGTTTACATAATATATGAAAACAGGAGGATGACAAATGTCAAAGGTCAAAAAATCAATGGATGGTAACGAAGCTGCCGCATATGCGAGCTATGCGTTTACCGAAGTAGCAACAATCTATCCCATTACCCCTTCCAGCCCGATGGCAAACCACGTGGATGAATGGTCTGCCAGAGGAAAGAAGAATATTTACGGCACTACAGTCAAGCTGATGGAAATGCAGGCAGAGTCCGGTGCATGTGCTGCCATGCAGGGGGCATTGGAATCCGGTGCCATTGCTACTACCTACACATCAGCACAGGGTTTGATGCTGATGATCCCGCCGATGTATCGTATATCGGGTCTGCTGCTTCCGGCCGTTATGCACGTTGCGGCGAGAAGTGTTGCAACATCCACCGTCTCTATTTTCGGCGACCACCAGGATGTAATGGCCTGCCGTCAGACAGGCTGGGCACAGCTCTCCTCTTCCAGCGTGCAGGAATGCATGGATCTCGCGGCGGTAGCACATCTCTCTGCTATCAAAGGGCATGTACCGGTACAGCACTTCTTCGACGGCTTCCGTACCAGCCATGAGATTCAGAAGATCGACGTGCTGGACTATGATAATCTGCGTGATATGATCGATTATACAGAACTGAGAAAGTTCCGTGACCGTGCTCTGAACCCGGAACATCCCACCATCCGCAACAGCGGTGAGAACGATGATATCTTCTTCCAGCACCACGAAGCAGCAAACCCGTACTACAATGCCTTTCCCGGCATCGTAGAAGAATATATGAATAAGATGTCCGCCCTCACTGGGCGAGATTACAAGCTCTTCAACTATTATGGCGCACCGGATGCGGATCGTGTTGTGATTGCGATGGGGTCTGTATGCGAAGCGGCACGCGAAATGGTGGAATATCTCAACGAACGAGGCGAGAAGGTCGGCTTTATCCAGGTTCATCTCTACCGCCCATTTTCCATCAAGCATCTTCTGGCAGCCATACCGGAAAGCTGCAGGGTTCTCACCACGCTCGACAGGACTAAGAACCCGGTGCTCTCGGTGAACCGCTGTATGAGGATGTTGGCTCCGCCATCCTGGAGAGCGGCCGCACAGAGATCCGCCTTCTCGGCGGACGATACGGTCTGTCCTCAAAAGATACGACGCCTGCGCAGCTCAAAGCAGTCTATGACAATATGAAGGGTGAAAAGAAAAACCACTTCACTGTCGGCATCGTAGATGACGTGACGAACACTTCTCTTCCTGTGGGTGAGAACATTGTTACAGCTGGCAACAGCATCATCTCCTGCAAGTTCTGGGGGCTCGGCTCTGACGGAACAGTCGGCGCAAATAAAAACTCCTGCAAGATCATCGGAGATAATACCGACCAGTATGTGCAGGCTTACTTCCAGTATGACGCCAAGAAGTCCGGTGGGCTGACGAGAAGTCATCTACGCTTCGGCCACGAGCCCATCCGCAGCAGCTACTATGTAACGATGGCGGATTTTGTCGCCTGTCACAAACAGAGCTACATGCACACCTTCGATATTGCAAATGAAGTGAAGCCAGGGGGCACCTTCCTGCTCAACACGCACTGGAAAGGTGAGGAACTGGAAGCCAATCTCACCAACCGTACAAAACGTATTCTGGCAGAACGCAAAGCCAACTTCTATACCATCGATGCAACGGGCATTGCAGCGGAAATTGGCCTTGGTAACCGCACCAGCACCGTGCTGCAGGCAGCATTCTTCAAGTTATCCGGTGTTCTGCCGATTGACAAGGCGGAAGAATACATGAAAGACGCCGTCGTCAAGACCTTCTCAAAAAAAGGGGAAAAGATTGTCAACATGAATCTCGCCGCCATTGAGCGCGGGCTGACTGACGCAGTGAAGATTGAAATACCCGAAAGCTGGGCTTCCCTGAAAGATGAAGTTCGTACCCCGGACAAAAAGCTTCCGAAGTACGTGCGTGAAATCCTGATCCCCATGGACAGAGCAGAGGGTGATCTGCTTCCGGTCAGCACCTTTAATGACTACGCAGACGGCGTTATGCCCATTGATGCCGCCCGCTTTGAAAAGCGTGGTGTGGCGGACAATGTGCCAGTCTGGGATCCTTCCAAATGCATCGGCTGCAACCGTTGCTCCCTTGTCTGCCCGCATGCGGCTATTCGCCCCTTCCTCTTCACCGAAACAGAAGCAGCTACCGCTCCTTTGACCTGTGTTACAAAGAAAGCTGTCGGCAAAGGATTTGAAGCTCTGCGCTACCGCATTCAGGTCGATCCACTGGACTGCCAGGGCTGCGGAAGCTGTGCAAACGTCTGCCCGGCCAAGGAGAAAGCGCTCACAATGGTTCCTTTGGAGAGCCAGCTTGACGAGCAGAAAAACTGGGAGCACTGTCTGACTCTCTCTGAAAAGGTAAATCCGATGAGTCGCTTTTCCGCTAAAGGGAGCCAGTATGAACAGCCGCTTTATGAATTCTCCGGTGCCTGCCCTGGATGCGGTGAGACCCCGTATATCAAGCTTCTAACACAGCTCTTTGGAGACCGGATGTATGCCGCCAATGCTACAGGCTGCTCCCAGGCTTACGGCTTCTTTGCTCCGACCTTCCCGCAGACGGTTACCAGACGCGGCTTCGGACCTGCATTTTCCAACTCCCTTTTTGAAAACAATGCGGAGTTTGCCCTCGGTATCAGCCTGTCGGTAGATCAGCTCCGTGAAAAAACCAAGATGCATGCCCGCGCCGCCATAGAAACAACGAAAGATCAGGTCCTGAAAGCGGCTTTGCAGGCATGGCTCGACCACGGTGATGAGAATGAGCATACCGTGCTTCTCTCGGATGCTGTACGCGTTGCCCTTGAAAACACAGATGATAACAGTGAACATGTTGCTTATGTGAAACGCCGTCAGGATACGCTCACCAAGAAAGCGGTTTGGATGATTGGCGGTGACGGCTGGGCCTATGATATCGGATACGGCGGGCTGGATCATGTCATGGCTTCCGGCCTGGATTTGAATGTGCTCGTACTCGACAATGAGCTCTATGCCAACACGGGCGGGCAATCTTCCAAGGCAACTCCTGTCGGGGCTTCCGTACAGTTTGCCGCAGCGGGCAAGGGAACTCCAAAAAAGGACCTCGGCCTGATCCTCTCCAACTACGGTTATGTCTATGTCGCCCAGGTCAACCTCGGTGCAAACCCCGAGCACACCATCAAGTGCCTCAAAGAAGCAGCAGCCTACAAAGGACCCTCCATCGTCATTGCGTATGCACCCTGCATCAACCACGGTGTTACAAAAGGCATGGGCAGAGCCATGGAAGAAGGCAAGGCTGCCACCGAATGCGGATTCTGGCCGCTCTTCCACTACAACCCGAATCACGAGCAGGCCGGCAAAAATCCGTTTGTGCTTGACTCCGGTGAACCGAACGGCAAGCTGCACGAATTCATGATGGGTGAAAACCGCTTTGCCTCCCTGACACGTACCTTCCCCGAACGGGCAGAAATTCTCTTTGCCGAAGCGGAAGAATTTACCAAGCGCCGCTATGCAAAATATAAACACCTGGCCGGTCAGGACTTTCCCGAAGGCCGCGCACAGGAAAGAATCATCTGATTTCAGTCTATCCTTAACGTCATTGCCATAACGTGAAAGAATCCTGCTGTATCAGTAAACAGAACTGAAACAGCAGGATTTTTCTTTCCAGTCCCTCTCCTAATGCTGATATCGGAAAAGCCCGAATTTCTACCACAGATACGGCAGAAATAGACACCACACCTCCTGTCGGCGGTATACTGGTCTTCTTCATTTCATCCTGTTAATACAGTTGCATCATTTTTCTATTCAGTATATACTATAAGTAACAATATGAAAGAGCGCAGATAAGGTTTACATAAAATGAAGAAGATCCGAATTTCCGTAAAAAAGATCGCCCGGTATGACGATCTGATAGAACAATATGAAAATCCGATCGAGCATGCCTGCACGATGCAGCTCGGCCAGACATTCCTCTGTAACGGCTGGAACCGGCCGGAAGGCTTCTGCGACAGTGCATGGGATACAGTGTCCCCCTTTGTTATGGCTCTGGCTCACGGGGGAGAAAACTTTTACGACGGCTGGATGAAAAATCCGAAATCGGCTATGATTTCCTGCAACGACGGATTCAGGCCTGTGAGCTTTCTGCTGGAAGCACTGGACGAAGAGGCGGAATAAAGACGATGGCGGGTTCAGCCATGCATCGAGGCGCATGACTGCCGGCACCAATTATACTCTGCCATGAACGGTGAAAAAGATGGAAACGTTTTATACGAGTGAACGGAGCGAGTGGCGAAGATTTCTTGCAGATCATTTTGAAACGTCAAAAGAAATCTGGTTCGTGTTCCCAATAAAAGCATCTGGCGAGAAAAGCCTTTCCTATAACGACGCGGTAGAAGAAGCTCTTTGTTTCGGCTGGATCGACGGACGGGCAGGAACACTTGACGAACTGCACCAGATTCGACGCTTTACACCACGCAGAAAAGGAAGCGGGTATTCCCAACCGAATATTGAGCGTCTGATCTGGCTGGATGCACACGGTTTGATCCATCCCAAGGTCAGAGAATCTGTTCTCCCTGTCATCAATATACCTTTTACATTCCCTGAGGATATCCTGAATACGCTCCGCCAGGATGAAGCCGTTTGGGAAAACTATATGCGTTTTTCAGAACCCTACAGGCGAATCCGTATTGCGTACATTGAAGCTGCGAGAAAGCGGCCGAAAGAGTTCCAAAAGCGATTGCACAGTTTTATAGAGAAAACTCGCCGCAACAAGCTGATCACAGGATACGGCGGGATCGAAAAATACTACAGTTAACAGCTGGGATGAGGAAAACAAAATGCTTGAAACACAACGTCTGATTCTGCGCCGCTGGGAAGACAGTGATGCGGAGAGTTTATACGAATACGCCAGAGACCCTGATGTCGGCCCGGTTACAGGCTGGCCCACCCATCAGAGCATTGAAGAAAGCCGGGATGTAATCCGAACTGTTCTAAACAGGAAAGAGGCTTATGCCATCTGCCTGAAGACAGATAACAGAGCAATCGGTACGATCGAACTGAAGCTGAACGGGCATACTTACATGACGGAGCATGACGATGAATGTGAACTGGGTTACTGGCTCGGAAAGCCGTTCTGGGGGCAGAATATCATGCCGGAGGCAGCAGCGGAAATGCTTCGCCACGGCTTTGTAGATCTCGGCATGTCGAAAATCTGGGTCGGATATTACGAGGGCAATACCAAATCAAAACGCGTTCAGGAAAAATGCGGATTCCGCTATCAGTGGAAGTCAGAAAATGTGGATGTGCCTCTGATGCATGAAAAGCGGACAGAATATGTAAGTTCCATAACAAAGGACCAATGGCAGTGGGACAGGCTCTATTCTGCCGCAGTTGCTGTGAGAAAGGAACGAAGGATTTCAGAATACGTCACCTGCGGTGAGGTATCTGCGGCCATTCTTTCAAAGTCGGGCAGAATTTACACGGGGGTATGTATTGACACCTGCTCCACACTCGGCATCTGTGCGGAGCGGAACGCTATCTTCCATATGGTCACCAGCGGAGAACAGGAAATCGAAAAGGTCATAGCAATCCTGCCTGACGGTTCCAGCGGTGCTCCCTGCGGTGCCTGCCGGGAACTGATGGTACAGCTGATGCCGGAAACCTATAAAGGCATTGAGATCATGATGGATTACAGGCAGGAAAAGACCATGACGCTGGGTGAACTGACACCTGCATGGTGGATTTAGGCTCAATCTTTCAGTGTAAAAAAAGATAAAGTCGGTTATACAGTTCTAAGGAGGAGAAAGACTTGGACATTAAAGATATTATCACGCTGCTGGGCGGTGTAGCACTGTTTTTGTTCGGTATGTCGCTGATGGGCGACGGGTTGAAAAAAGTAGCAGGAAACAGGATGGAGCTGGTACTTTACCGGCTTTCCAGTACGCCTGTGCGCGGAGTGATTCTGGGAACAGGGGTCACTGCCATCATTCAGTCGAGCTCAGCCACCTCAGCCATGGTGGTGGGCTTTGTAAACTCCGGTATGATGAAGCTGTCTCAGGCTCTCCCTGTCATTGAAGGAGCTCTGATCGGCACCAGCATTACCGGATGGATTTTGTGTTTATCCAGCCTGCAAGGCGGAGGCTGGGTAACGATCCTATCCGCTTCAACGCTCTCTGCCATTGTTGCTGTCGTAGGTATTATTCTTCGAATGTTTTCAAAAAAGCAGATCCGCCGTCATGCCGGTGAGATCATGCTGGGGTTTTCGGTGCTGATGTTCGGAATGCAGACGATGAGCGGCGCGGTAGAGCCATTGAAAGAAAGCGCCACCTTCATTGAGCTGATGACCAGCTTCTCACACCCGCTGATCGGCATTCTGGTCGCTGCGGTGTTCACAGCTATTCTGCAGAGTGCTTCTGCGGCAGTCGGTATCCTGCAGGCGCTCAGCATGACCGGCGCAATCACCTTTGCAGTTGCCTGGCCTATGATTCTGGGTATCGGTATCGGATCTGCTGCTCCGGTGCTGCTCTCGGCAATCGGAGCCAAGTCCGATGGCCGCCGCGTCGCGCTGCTGTTCCTGCTTATTGAACTGATTGCTGCCACTGTTTTTGCTGCGCTCTACTACGGAGCGGACGCACTGTTTCATTTTGGGTTTGGCAGTATTGTCATGAACCCGGTGAAGATCGCTGCGGTCAACACGGGCTTTCGCGTGTTGAGTATCTCCATCATTCTTCCCTTCAACCACGCCTTGATTGCGCTGGTCGAACGTCTGATCAAGGCCAGTGAAGATGAGGCTCTGGCAAATGCTTCGCTTGATCGTCTGGATGAACGTTTTCTTGCTCACCCGGCACTGGCTGTGGAACAAAGCCGTCTGACTACAAACGATATGCTTGAAACTTCACGCCAGAATTTGATGGAAGCTCTTGCACTGCTGGTCAATTTCAGCGATGAAAGTTTTTCTGCTGTAGAAGCGCGTGAGGATCGCGTAGACCAGTATGAAGATAAGATCGGCAGCTATCTGGTCCGCCTGAACTCCATGGAACTTAGCCGCTCACAGAGTATCGAGGTCTCTAAAATTCTGCACACACTCAGTGATTTTGAACGCATCAGCGATCATGCGATGAATATTGCGGAGACTGCTCAGGAGATACACGAGAAAAAAATCCACTTTTCCGAGCAGGGTCAGTATGAATTGAACGTACTGTTACAGGCAATCTATGAGATCCTGCGTCTTTCCTTTAACGCTTTTTCTGCTAATGATACAAGTCTTGCCTATCGTGTTGAACCGCTGGAGGAGCATATTGACGAAATGTGTGATGAAATGAAGCTTCACCATGTCGAGCGTTTGCAGACGGGTGTATGCTCTATTGACATCGGCTTTG
>JAGCAN010000027.1 GCA_017652685.1 Oscillospiraceae bacterium | reverse complement strand
CCAGAAGCTGCTCTATAATTGCAATGCTTGCTCTCGCAAGCTTTTTTTCATCTGTCATGGCTGACTGCTCCATATCACTGGAATAATTTTATTCATAGTATCACATCAGTAAATTGAATTCAAGAATACTTCCGCTCAGAGAACATTACAGCAACAGGATTGGGTATATCTCAGCGATAATACACCCAATCCTGATCAATAGGAAATCTGAGATTAACTTATTCTTTTTCCTTCGCTTTTGTCCCGGAGATAAAAACGGTGGTAAGCAATAATACGAGCAGCAGCAAACCTCCGGGTACACCGGTATCCAGAAAGGCAGATATATCAATTTTATCTGCAATACCTGATACGGCCAGAATCGCAAGAATGATCCCGATGATCCCTTCACCTGCTATCATGCCGGAACAAAACAGAATGCCTGAACCGGGGTTCCCGTTTCTTTTTCCGAATAATCCTTTGTCACACAGATATCGTACTGCACCGCCAAGCATGATTGCGCTGGAAAGCTCCAGCGGCAGATATAAGCCTATTGCGACAGGAAGAACCGGAATTTGAAGAATTTCGACTACCACAGCGATAAAAATACCGATAAAAACAAGCGACCAGGGAAGATTTCCGTCCATAACGCCTTCTGTGATCATTTTCATCAAAGTCGCCTGAGGAGCTGCAAGTTCTTTCGTGCCAAAGCCCCAAGCGTTGTTCAGAAGCACCAGCACTCCTCCGATTACTGCTGATGAAACCAGAACACCAATCAGCTCTCCAATCTGCTGTTTTTTTGGAGTGGAACCGAGAAGGAAGCCTGTTTTAAGATCCTGTGAGGTGTCTCCTGCTATAGCGGCTGTAATGCAGACGACAGAGCTGATTGCAATTGCAGCAATCATTCCGCTTGTTCCGACATTTCCCGTAACTTTCAGGATGAGTGTTACAAAAAGGAGTGTTGCAATCGTCATTCCAGATACAGGAGTATTGCTGCTCCCGACTAGGCCAACAATACGGGAGGATACTGCCCCAAAGAAGAAACCAAAAAGCACAATCAGCAGTGCCCCCGGGAGAGAAACCGGCACCTGAGGCAACAGCCAGAGCAGGAGCGCGATTACAACAATACCGCCCAGAACCAACCGAATATCCAAACTTTGCTCAGTACGTTTTGCAGAACCGGACTTTGCATCTTTCATACCTTTCATTGCATCTACAAATGTAGTGACGATGAGGGAGAATGACTTGATCAGGCTGATAATACCACCGGCTGCCACCATTCCTGCACCGATATAACGCAGGTAGCTGCTCCAGATCAAAGAAGCCCCGCCAGATTCATACATTGCGGCAATAGGCTGTGTTCCAGGAAACATTGTCGTGTCTCCACCGAAGAGCACAATGGCAGGTATGATGACAAACCATCCGAGTATGCCGCCCGCGAACATATAGGAAGAGATTTTTGGACCGCAAATATATCCGACTCCGATCAGTGCAGGATACACTTCAACGGAAAACTCTGTCTTAAGTGCCTTGAGCGGAGCTGTAATCACACCGGGGATCATTTTAATCCCGTCAACCAGAAATTTGCTGGCAGCAGCAAATCCCATACCGGAAAAAACATATTTTGCACTTGTGCTGCCTTTTTCTCCGGCTAAAAGCACCTCAGCGCAAGCGGTTCCTTCCGGATACGGCAGTACCTTATGTTCCTTAACAATCAGAGAATTTCGAAGCGGAATCATAAACAGCACGCCAAGCATTCCTCCGCAAAGCGCAATCAGGGCAATACTCAGAAGTTGCGGAGAATCGGTTTTTCCCTCTGCTGACCAGAGGAACAACACCGGGATCGTAAAGATTACACCACCTGCCAGCGATTCACCCGCTGATCCGATAGTCTGTACCATGTTGCTTTCCAGTACTGAATTTCTTTTCAGAAGAACACGGGTTATGGCCAAAGAGATGACAGCGGCCGGGATGGATGCAGACACAGTCATTCCGACACGCAATCCTAGATAGGCATTTGCTGCTCCGAAAACAACAGCCAGCACAATCCCTGTTATCAGTGAGGTCAGAGTCATTTCAGGCGGGCTTTTTTCCGCAGAGACATATGGTTTAAATTCTTTTTTTTCCTCTTGCATTTTTAACCTCCAAACAGATTATATATTAAAAGATCTACGTCTTATTGACTTTAGAATAACGTATGGATTATCACAAAAATGTCACACGGAGCAGAAAACAGTTTATAGCCGAAGCTTTTCGTTTTTGCTGAACGGCTATGGCCGGTTTTTTGCACGGCACACAATAAAAGCCTGAAAGAATTAATTTACAGGGAAAACGAACTGTGCTATAATTACAAAACAGTAGCTTTATATGACAATTGCGTGACTGAAGGTCTGCTGTTTTTTCGTATGAGAAAGACTCAGATCATATAGGAAAGAACATAAAAGTTGTAACAGGCTGCTATATCGATTTTGTATATCCCGTATCGTATGATTCTTTACGGAGGTAAAGTAAAAAATGAAAAAGAAATTTTGCCTGTTGTTTCTGTTTGTGCTGCTTGTTCTGATGCTGACAGCCTGCGGATTCAACAAAGAGAGTTCACCGGTGCCAGCAGCACCTGCTTCTGCGATTCCTGCCACTCCCGAGCCAACCCCCGTCCCTACTCCTGAGCCTACACCTGCCCCTACATCGATTCCTACTCCGGAACCGACTCCTGTGATGACACCTGCCCCGATTATTCCGGCAGAAACCCCTGTGCTGACACCAGCACCCATCGTGCCTGCAGCTACGCCTGCTCCCGTTTTCGTCAATCCGACAGCGGCACCTGCCGCGGCAAATCTGCCGCGCATCACCAAGAATCCGACTGATGAGAAGGTCCAAGTGAATGGCAAGTGCCAGTTTGTTACGAGATATGAAAATGCCGATCTGGCGGAGTGGCATTTTATCAGCCCTGATGGTTATCGGGATCTTGTTTACACCGATGCGCAGAGGGAATTTCCGTCGCTGAAGATTATCAATGGTTATGCAAAAGACATGACGCTCGACGCGATTCCACTCTCACTCAACGGCTGGAGGGTGTATTGCCGTTTCACCAACAACTGGGGTTCTGCAGATTCCGGCTCTGCTCTTATTACGGTTATACCCGGATCAGGCGGATCTACTCTGCCGGTTAACGGACAGACACAATATGGCTTTGAGGGTCGCTGGGCTGAACAGATTGCCGGACGTTGCCAGATCACTTTTACCTATCGGGCTGAAGGGAGCATGAATGTGGATATATCCTGGTCCGGCTCCGCATGGCAGCGCGCCCGCTGGAACATGACGGCTAATATTTACAGAAATGATATCATGACCTATACGGATGGGCATTCCTGGGTTGAATCCTATACCGATGACACACATTATACGATCTCTGACGAGGCTTTTGGCGGAACAGGAAGCTTTTATATTGAGAATGGTTTACTCCATTGGGTCAATAATCAGACGGGAGAAAACACTGTGTTTGTCCGCGCCTGAACAGGGTGAAGGTTT
>JAGCAN010000232.1 GCA_017652685.1 Oscillospiraceae bacterium | reverse complement strand
TGTTGAAGAACGATCTTGCCCAGGCGCTTGACGCTGTAAAATAACAGCAAACCATCCCTGTGTGTTACTCACATCTGACACAGAGAACCGTCCCCCGTGTTCTAAAATAGAACAGCCGCCCTTTCGGGCGGCTGCTTTTTTATGCTGGTTTGAAATTAATGCTGATGATGAAGAGGATAATGGATATGGAGCAGATCGTGTGCACGGCCCTGCATGAGGTTATCATAAACATACCCGAGGGCAGGGTTCTGCTGCGGGATCTTGTATTCGCAGGCTTCATCCTCTTTGAAGATCGCCTGGAAACGCTCTGCCTTGCGGGCATTGCTGGCAGGCGGCTGTCCGCCACCGCCGATGCAGCCGTTCGGGCAGGCCATGACTTCGATGAAGTCAAAGTACTCTTCTCCGCTCTCGACCTTCTCAATCAGCTTATCCGCATTGCCGAGGCCATTGGCCACTGCGATGCGAAGGGTGAGGTCACCGGCGGTAACCTGGAATGCCTTGATGCCTTCCAGACCACGAACACCGCATTCGGCAATCGTCTTGAGGGTATCGGGAGAGGCATCGTCCAGCACACGGCGAATAACGGCTTCCGTTACACCGCCCGTTACGCCAAAGATAACACCAGCACCGGTGTAATCACCGAGAGGATCATCCGGTTCGGAATCAGGCAGGTTGGCAAAATCGATACCGGCGGCCTTGATCAGGCGGCCCAGCTCGTCCGTCGTAAGAACGAGGTCGATCAGGCGCTTGCCGTCCTTTTCAAGCTCTGGGCGCTGCGCTTCGAACTTCTTTGCCGTGCAGGGCATGATTGCTACGGAATAGACATCCTCATCCTTGAACTGCTGGCGAATCAGGGCACCGAACATCTCCATCGGGCTCCCGCAGGTGGAAACCTGAGGCATCAGATTCGGGTGTGCCTTTTCAACATGCTGGATCCAGCCGGGGCAGCAGGAAGTGAACATCGGAAGCTTTGCACCGGTCTTTACCTTCTCGAGGAACTCGGCGCTCTCTTCCATAATGGTGAGGTCAGCGGTAAGGTTGGTATCGTACACGACGTCAAAGCCGAGGCGGCGGAGTGCCGTGACGAGCTTGCCGGTGACAGGTTCATTGGCGGGCATACCGAACTGTTCTGCCAGGCCGACACGGACGGAAGGCGCGAACTGGACAACCACGCGCTTGTCCGGATCGTTGAGCATCTTCCACATCTCGGGGATCTGACGGTTGATGGTGAGGGCACCCGTCGGGCAGACTGCCGCACACTGGCCGCAGCCAACACAGCCGGTCTCAATCAGCATTTTGCCGAAGCCGGGGGCTACCGTTGCCTTCTTGCCGCGCTTTGTAAAGTCAATCGCGCCGATGTTCTGAACCTCAGAGCACATACGTACGCAAAGACCGCAGAGGATGCACTTGGAAGGATCTCTCGTGATGCAAGGGGAAGAAACGTCGAGCCGTTCACGGGAATAGGTATTCTCCTGGAAACGCGGCTCCTCCACGTTGTAGCGGTGGGCGTACTCCTGGAGCTTGCAGCTGCCGCTCTGTTCACAGGTGAGGCAATCTGCACGGTGGCTGCTCATCAGGAGCTGCAGGGTTGTGCGGCGGCTTTCCAGCACCTTTTTGGAGTGCGTATAAACCACGAGCCCGTTTCTCGGCTGCATGGAGCATGCTGCATCGAGAGCACCGCGGTCATTCTCTACCAGGCAGAGACGGCATCCGCCATAGATGGAAAGGTTTTCGCAATAGCACAGGGACGGAATATCAATGCCATTATGGCGTGCAACTTCAAGGACATTGCGCTCATTGGTGAACGGGCATTCAATCCCGTCAATGATCATTTTCTTATCTGACATGGCTTAACCCTCCTTGATTGCGCCGACCGGGCAGTTAGCTTTACAGGTGCCGCACTTGATGCACTTTGCGGTGTCGATGACATGCTGGTGACGGACAGTACCTGTGATGGCATTGACCGGGCAGTTCCGTGCACACTTGGTGCAACCGATGCACTTATCGGTGATAACATACTGTGCGAGAGCTTTGCACGTGCCGCAGTGGCAGCGCTTGTCGCGGATATGCTCGACATATTCTTCTTCAAAGTTCTGCAGCGTGGAGAGAACCGGATTCGGAGCAGTCTTTCCGAGGCCGCAGAGAGAGGAGACCTGAATCATCTTGGCGAGGCTCTTGAGCTCATCGATATCACTCATGCGGCCGTTGCCGTGGGTGATGCGGGTGAGAATCTCATTCATGCGGGTGGTGCCTTCACGACACGGTGTGCACTTGCCGCAGGACTCCTCGCAGATGAAGTTCATAAAGAACTGGGCGATGTTGACCATGCAGCTGTCTTCATCCATAACCACAAGGCCGCCTGAGCCGATGATCGCGCCGACTTTCTTCAGAGAATCAAAGTCCATCGGGAGATCGAGATGCTCTTCCGTAAGGCATCCGCCTGACGGGCCACCGATCTGCACGGCTTTGAACTTCTTGCCATTCTTAATGCCGCCGCCGATGTCATAAACGACTTCACGCAGCGTTGTGCCCATCGGGACTTCGATCAGGCCGGTATTCACAACGTTACCGGTGAGGGCAAATGCCTTCGTGCCGGGGCTGTTAGCCGTACCGACGGAGCGGAACCATGCTGCACCCTTCTTGATGATATCGGGAACGTTGGCAAAGGTTTCAACGTTGTTCAGGCAGGTCGGGCGTTCAAAGAGGCCCTTGTCCACAGAGCGGGGAGGCTTGGTACGCGGCATGCCGCGGTTGCCTTCGATGGAGGCCGTCATTGCAGAGCCTTCGCCGCAGACAAATGCACCAGCACCGCGGTTGATGTGCATATGGAAGCTCTTGCCGCTGCCAAGAATGTTGTCACCGAGGAAGCCGAGCTCTTCAGCCTGTTCAATGGCGATTTTGAGACGGGAAACTGCCAGAGGATACTCAGCACGAACGTAGATGTAGCCTTCGGTGGAATTGGTGGCAACACCTGCAATAATCATACCTTCCAGGATCTTATGCGGGTCACCTTCCATGCAGGAACGGTCCATAAATGCACCGGGGTCGCCTTCATCACCGTTGCAGACGATGTATTTGGGACCCTCTTCCTTGTGAGCAGCAACCTGTTCCCACTTCTTGCCGGTCGGGAAGCCTGCGCCACCGCGTCCGCGCAGACCGGACTCGGAAACTTCTTTAATAATTTCTTCTTCGGTCAGCTCGAAAAGGCACTTTGCCAGAGCGGAGTAACCGCCGATAGAGAGATACTCTTCAATGCTTTCTGCATCGATATGGCCGCAATGCTCAAGAACACGGCGGGTCTGCTTCTTGTAGAAAGGAATATCCTCCTGGCGCTTGTAAAGCTCGCCGTCCTGATGATAGCCGAGGCGCTCAATAAATCTGCCTTCAATCAGCGTCTCCTCGACGATCTCTTTGACATCGTCCGGCGTGCACTTGCAGTAGAGCCATCCTTCCGGCTCAATGCGAACCAGCGGACCCATCTCGCAGAAGCCGTGGCAGCCGGACTTTTTCAGACCGGTGACAGGCTCACAGGAGGTAATATTCAGCGCCACTTCAAAGGCCTCGCCATGGAGAGCCATCTGGTTTTGCAGCTCTTCAAAAACTTTCAGGTTTCCGCCAGCCGTACAACCCGTGCCGCAGCAAACCAGAACCTTGCGCTTTTCAGCACTGCGCGCTGCAATACACTTTTCCTGCAGAGATTTAAACTCTTCAAGATTGTTCAGTCTTTCCCGCATTTCGTCAGGCCTCCTTTCTCAGGTCTTCCACCAGAGCCCTTGCCTTGTCCGGCGTCATGGCAGCGTGAACCGTGTCATTCACCATGACAACAGGGCTCAGGCCGCATGCGCCCAGACAGGAAACGATTTCCAGAGTGAACAGACCGTCATCCGAGGTCTGCTTGCCTTCATTCGTCCCTGTGGCGTCGTACAGAGCTTTCAGAACGTCACTGCTCTTACGCACATGACAGGCCGTACCGCGGCAGACCTTCATAACATACTTGCCCTTGGCATCGAGTGAAAAGTTCCCATAAAATGTGGCAACTCCGTAGAGCTTAGACTCACTCATCCCTACCTTTTTTGCGATGTACTCCAAAGCGTCTTTCGGCAGATACCGGTAGCACTCCTGCACATCCTGCATGATGGCAATAATCTTCGACTTGTCATTGCCATACTTTTCCAGTACCGAATCAATGAACTTCAGATCAAGCTTTTCCAAAGTGATCGATCTCCTTCTCCAATAGAAATTCGATGTCTCTGCAATAGGACAACGTCTGTTGACATTTTACCAAAACGACAGAAAAATAGCAAGAGCAAAGTTCGTATGAACAGACTACTTTCCAATCTTTTTCATAAATTTGTTGAAATTGACGAATTCATCCCATTATTAGATCATTCCAACACATTTATTCCCTAATTTTCCGCTACGGATAACAGAAAGACGCGAAATAGCTCTGCCCACAAAACAACGGGTGTTGACAGAGAATAAAAGAAATGATATATTCGTCACAAATCCGGGGCGTCCCGGATTTCAGAAAGAAGGTTAAACATTATGAAAAAAATCATCTCTTTTGTTCTCGCAGCACTGATGCTGTGCAGCATCTGTGTTCTGGCATCGGCAGAAGATGCCGATTGCTCCGGTTTTAAGATTTCTGCTCCAAGCGGTGCCCCCGCGCTCGCACTTGCGACGCTTGC
>JAGCAN010000231.1 GCA_017652685.1 Oscillospiraceae bacterium | reverse complement strand
GCGGAATGCACTGCTCGGCCGCCATGATAATGTTCTTGTTGTTCGGCAGGACAAAAACCGTGGATGCGGGGGTTCGGTTAATCTCATGAAGAATATCGTCGGTAGAGGGGTTCATCGTCTGGCCGCCGGTAACCACACCGTCAGCGCCGAGCTCCCGGAAGAGATCTGCCATCCCCTTGCCGGCACAGACCGTTACGGCGCCGTACTCCTTCTCCGGGGCGGCAATGGCATCTTCCCCGTCTTCCATGGCTTCCAGCTCTTTTTCCACTTCTTCAAGATCGTCGGTAGAGCGTGCCTTGCGCCCGGCTGCGACATCCTCATGCTGGGTGCGCATGTTTTCGATTTTTGCAAGTTCCAGCGTGCCGAACTTCTGGGATTCCGTCAGGGCGGCGCCGGGGATATTTGTGTGCACATGCACCTTGAACTCCTCATCGCCCTCACTGATGACCAGCGAGTCACCGATGGAGCCGAGATAATCCCGCAGGGGATCCAGGTCGACATCGGGATCCGACTTCCGCACGATATAAACCGTATCGTAGGCAAAGGTAATCTCCTCGGTTTCAAAGCCACTGAAGACATTGTCCGCTTCTTCCGGCAGGGGTGCGCTCTCCAAAGAGGAGAAAACCTCTCCCTTCAGGGAAGCGAGCATGGCTTCCAGGATCACCAGATAGCCTTTTCCGCCGGCATCCACCACGCCGGCCTTTTTGAGCACCGGGTTGAGGTTCACCGTATCGGCAAGGGCCATACGCGCAGCTTTGATGGCGCAGATAAAAACGCCTTCCAGATCAGCGCCCAGGGCAGCGGCATCTTCCGCCGCCTTGGCAGCCATCCGGGAAACCGTGAGGATCGTCCCCTCCGCGGGCTTCATGACCGCTTTGTATGCGGCGTCGACCCCGTCATGAAGGGCGCCGGCAAATTCCGCCGTCCCGGCCGTCTCAAGCCCCTTGAAGCGCTTGGAAATCCCACGGAACAGCAGCGAGAGAATCACGCCGGAGTTCCCTCTTGCACCTCTCAGCAGTGCGCTTGCCACACAGTCCGCCGCGGCGGATATGGTGTCAAAGTTGCGCTTGCGCAACTCCGTGGCCGCATTCTGCATCGTCAGGTACATATTTGTGCCGGTATCACCGTCCGGCACCGGGAACACGTTCAGCTCATTGATCTGCTGTATATTCGAATGAAGGGCTGCCTCGGCACAGAGAATCATCTCTTTAAAAGCAGCTGCATCGATAAAATCTCTCAAGACCGTGAATCTCCTTAGGCTATAATTGCATCCACATAGACGTCAATCGTCTTCAGCGGGATCCCTGTTGACTTTTCGAGCTTGTAGCTCACCTCGTTGATGATGCTGCCGACAACCGTTGCAATCGGCACACCATAGTCAACCCCGATGTGCAGCTCAAGGGAAACCGTACCGTCCTCCTCATTGTGGACGCGCACACCCTTGCTCATGGATTCTCTCCGCAGCAGCTGCCAGGGACCGCCTTCTTTCGCACAGGCAACCATACCCTTGACTCCAAAGCAGCTTGTAGCCGCCTCTCCGGCCAGATTCGTGAAAACTTCATCCGTGATGTTGATTTTCCCGATGTTGTTTTCTATTTTTATCATAGAAGGATGGCTCCTTTCGGTTCTCTGATTTGCCAATAGGCATCGAAGCATTATAAACTATTTCACAGAAAACCACAAGGGGAAAATTCAACCTTATTTTATTTACTGCACCCTGGTTCCACGGTTCCCAAATCTCTTGACGCAAAAAAATGCATAGGGTATAATGAAAAAACAACTTTTGTCAGAGAATCTTCACCGCTGACCGCTGATCCGGCGGCTGCATCTCCAGACAAAAAAGGAGGACAAATGGTTAGCAACGACAGGACCACCAGAGATATCACCAAACGCATTTTCCGCGAGGTCGCAAGACTCACATGGAACGGAGAACTGGAAAGCAAAAAGGAGTTCATTCCGGAGACGATCATCCCGGGTCCTTTGCCCCAGTTCCGTTGCTGCATCTACCGTGAGCGCGAGATCATCCGGCAGCGTGTACGTCTGGCGCAGGGACAATGCCCGGGGAAGAACGACACGGCCAACATTGTTCAGGTAATCCCCGCAGCCTGTGACGACTGCGCAATCTCAGCCTATTCCGTGACGGACAATTGCCACGGCTGTCTCGGCCATGCCTGCTATGAATTCTGCCGTTTTGGCGCAGTATCTATCGTGCGGGATCGCGGAAGAATCCGTGCCCATATTGATCCGCAGAAGTGCCGGGAGTGCGGCATGTGCGCAAAGAACTGCCCTTATCAGGTGATCGTGCATCAGGTACGCCCCTGCAAGCAGGCCTGCCCGGTGGGTGCCATCACAATGGATGAAGAGACCGGGCTTTGCCGGATTGATGAATCCAAGTGCATCCAATGCGGCCACTGTATCCATGCCTGTCCCTTCGGGGCGCTCGGAGCCAAGACCTTTCTCGTCGATGTCATCAATGCTATTCTGGCCGGCCGCAAGGTCTATGCCATGGTTGCTCCCGCAGTGGAGGGCCAGTTTGGCCCTGATATCACGCCTGATTCCTGGCGCGATGCGCTAAAGAAGGCCGGTTTCGCCGATATGATCGAAGTTTCGCTCGGCGGAGATCTGACCGCCGCGGCGGAAGCGGACGAATGGGCGGAAGCCTTTGAGCACGGTGAGAAGAAGACAACCTCCTGTTGTCCAGCCTTTGTCCACATGATCCGCAAGCACTTCCCGACACTGAGTGAAAACATCTCCACCACGGTGAGCCCCATGTGCGCCGTCTCCCGTCTGATCAAGGAGCAGGAGCCCGATGCCGTCACAGTGTTTATCGGACCCTGCCAGGCCAAAAAGAGCGAAATCATGGACAGCAGCATCAGCAACAATGCGGACTATGTGCTCACCTTTGACGAGGCGGTAGAGATGCTTCGCGGCAAAGACATCGAGCTCGAACCCGCAGAGAGCTATTCGCAGCAGGGATCCGTCTATGGAAAACGCTTCGGAAACAGCGCAGGCGTTACCGCTGCCGTACTGCAGTGCCTGAAGGAACAAGGGATCGACGCCTCCGAACTCTCCGTTAAGGTCTGCAACGGCGCCGTAGAGTGCAAGAACGCACTAACGCTGATGAAGCTCGGCAAACTCCCGGAAAACTTCATGGAAGGCATGGCCTGCGAAGGCGGCTGCGTCAGCGGCCCGTCGAGACAGAAGGCTCTCAACGAGCTGAAGCGGGATCGCGACGCCATGATCGGCCGCGCAGACGGCAGAGGCGTCCATGAAAATCTGAAGATGATGAATGCGGAACGGGTTCCCATGAACCGCGAATGATTTCCAATTATCACAGATACCAACTGTGTGACTGAACCATTTTCTCTGATCGAAAAACATCCGGCGCAGCAATGCACGGATGTTTTCTTTATCTTACATATTCCCAGTGAAACCCGCCGCTGACATGCTGCCTGCCGCTGCAGACCCTGTGGATGCCCCTTATACAGCCTTTTTTGCTTCTCCGGCACAGCTCTTTTGAGATTTCGATCATTTGGTTACCTTTTCTGAAGCTATCCAGAAAACGGTTATAGCCCTATAAAGGATCGGATCTGCCATAAAAAGCACTAAACCAACGCTCTCTTTCTCCGCACCAGTCGGAACACTCTTTTCTGTCAATCTCGAGCGGCTGTTCGTGAATTACCAGGGCACAAACATCTGCATCGTCGGAATCATTTCCCGCGTTGCGGAGGAAGAAGACTTCCCGGAGGAAAAAGAAGAGCTCCGGTAATATGTAAAAATATAGG
>JAGCAN010000230.1 GCA_017652685.1 Oscillospiraceae bacterium | reverse complement strand
GACGTGTGACCGGCTTTATTGACGGTAAAGATGCTACACAGGAAAACATTATGGCTTTGGCCACACAGTTTGAATAATAGAATTGGATAGGGGGATAAATAAAATGGAAAACACAAAGCCCGGATTTGGCAAAAAATTCTTGGACGTGGTCAAAGGCAACCCGATTGCAGTTCTCCTCGTTCTTGCAGCGGTCATCGTAGGGTTCAGGGTTGATAACTTTGCCTCCTGGGCAAACTTCGGCAACCTGATGAGTAACACTGCAGTCCGTTTTCTTCTTGCACTCGGCGTCTCCGGCTGTCTGATCACCAAGGGCACTGACCTTTCTGCAGGTCGTCAGGTTGGTTTTGCAGCCTGCCTCGCCGGCATTCTGTGCCAGCGCGGTGATTATACCGGCCGCCTGTGGAAAAGTGTTCCGGAGATGAATATTGCGCTGGTTTTTGTCATTGTCGTTTTCGTCGGGCTGATTTTCGGCCTTGTGAACGGCCTGATCGTCACCAAATTGCATGTGCCTCCCTTTATTGCCACCCTCGGTACGCAGACCATTATTTACGGCATTGCACTTGTCATTTCTGATGCACAGCCGATCGGCGGCTTCCAGAAGATTTATACCAAACTCATCACCGGCAGGATCGGGAACACAAGGGGCTTCCACCTTCCGTATCTTCTGTTTGTGGCGCTCGTGTTTGGATTGCTCTTCTGGTTTATCTACAACAAAACCCGCCACGGCAAGTATATGTATGCCATTGGCGGTAATGATGTTGCAGCGGAAGTTTCCGGTGTCAATACCACTGCAACGCTGATCCGCATCTATGCTACGGCTGGTGTGATGTATGCCATTGCCGGCTATCTCCTTGCAGCGAAGTCCGGCGGCGCGTCGGCTTCCATGGGTACCGGTTATGAGCTCGAAGCCATTGCCGGTTGTACGATAGGCGGCGTCTCAACCACCGGTGGTATCGGTACAGTTCCTGGTATCCTCGTCGGTGTTCTTGTGTTTGAACTTTTGAAGATTATCCTTCAGTTCCTGAATGTCAACCCGTACTACAACTATGTTGTACAGGGTCTCGTTATCGTCATTGCAGTTGCGCTGGATATTCGCAAGTATATTGCGAAGAAGTAATCCCTTTCTCCGAATCCATACAAATCCATACAGAAAAAAGAAGGCAGGAATTATTTCCTGTCTTCTTCGTTTTCCAGATACAGTGCGGAACGCATCTGCTCCAGTGCATCCTCTACTTCTGCTCGGAATTCCTTCGAGGAAGTCCGCAGCACTCCAGCCCGGAGCGCTGTCAGCCGAATCAGAGAGTCAGACGTCACAACCCGCACCGCTTCATCCTTCCCGATCTCATCGGCAAGCCGTTCGATGTACAGGTCGGCACTCTCGTTTTCGCGTGTGTAGGCGATGTGCAGATTGGCAGAGTCATACCGTTCGCCCTCTCCGCCCGGGACCTTATACGCGTCAAAAACGAGAACAGTCTCCTTCCCGGTGAATCCGCTGAAATTGATCATACGTTCTATCAGGCTTTCGCGGGCAGAATCAAGGCTCTCAGCGGCCAGCTTTTTCAGATCGTCCCAGGCAAAAATCAGGTTATACCCGTCCACAATCAGGCGTTCTTTCCGCGGCTGAAAGCTCAGCCGCGTGTCGCGCTTCCCGTTCACTGTGGGCGAAGCGTACTGTTTGCGTCGGATCGGGCCGAATTCCCGTTCCATGATGGCTTCCAGCTCTTTCTCGTCTATTGAGATGGCTCTATTGCGTTCATACGAGGCAGGGGAGGTAACTGCCGGAGAATGTTCACTGCTTTCACTCGCCCGGAACGTTGCCGGGAGATGCATATAGTCCGGAACCTGATTCCATTTGACGTTGAATCCGGCGCCATGCGCACAGAAGATGCTGTCCGGCGGGTTCTCAAGATCCTTTTCCGGGTCATACTGCGCCTCATCAATCACGGCTTTCGCATTCAGGCAGGGGCGGTACCCGTCAAGCCGGCACGAAAACTTTCCCTTGCCACCGGTATATGCAGCCACCTCGGTGCCGTACCCGGTCATGGCTGCGGCAGGGGCTGTTCCTGTAAGAACAGAGCGGGTGCCAACCGTCTCCGGCGTGTCGTGTTCTCCGCCCATCAGCCGTATGTCGGAGATCGCCCGCCCGATCTGATCTGCGGGTACTTCCAGGCGGAACCGGTAAAACGGTTCCAGCAGGATGTTCTCGGCGCACATCAGCCCCTGACGCACTGCGCGGTAAGTTGCCTGGCGAAAATCCCCACCCTCGGTGTGTTTCAGGTGAGCACGCCCGGCAGTGAGCGTGATTTTCATGTCGGTAATCGGGGCGCCGGTCAGCACACCGCGATGCTCTTTTTCCTCCAGATGCGTGAGGATAAGGCGCTGCCAGTTCAAATCCAGTTCATCGGTGCTGCATGCGGTGTCAAAAACCAGCCCGCTTCCCGGTTCACCGGGCTCCAGAAGCAGATGCACTTCCGCGTAATGCCGGAGCGGTTCATAATGCCCCACACCCTCGACGGGCGCGGCAATGGTCTCTTTATAAAGGATATGCCCCTGGCTGAAGGTAACAGCAAGGTCAAAGCGCTCCTTTATGATTTTTTGCAGAATCTCTGTCTGCACAGTGCCCATCAATTGCAGCCGGATTTCGTTGAGTGAGGAGTCCCAAACCGGGTGGAGCGTCGGGTCCTCTTCCTCCAGCAGCCGCAGGCGGGGGAGAACGGTACGCAGATCCGTCCCCTTCGGGAAGTCCAGCCGATAGACAAGCACTGGCTCGAGCACAGGCAGGTCAGAGTCCGGCTCAATGCCGAGCCCCTGCCCGGGCCACGCGCCTGAGAGCCCCACAACCGAGCAGACCGTGCCTGCCGGCACGCTTTCCATAGTCTCATATTTCAGCCCGGAGTAACACCGTATTTCAGCAACCTTTTCTTCCAGCGCGCCTTCGCCGTGCAGAGGCAGATAGCGTATCGCATCTCTTACGGACAATGTTCCTCCGGTAATCCGCATACAGGTCAGCCGCCTGCCCCGGTTGTC
>JAGCAN010000229.1 GCA_017652685.1 Oscillospiraceae bacterium | reverse complement strand
CCAAGCTTTTCTGCAGCATCACGCACCTGAGAAAGCGTCATGAACAGGTCACCGGCAGCCTTCTCCAGGTCACTGCTTCCGGAAAAGACCGACCAGAGATAGAGGAGTGCACAGTCTCCGTCGTGAGCATGAAGAATCTGCTCCACATCTTCACTTTTGATTAGGAATTCGTTTTTCATGGCTGATCCTTTTCTACGCCGAGGATGGCTATGACGGCAGCTACAAAGCAGATGCTGAAAGAAATCCATAGGGTGTTGGTGACGGTGGTGCGGTCATACAGAAAGCCGCCGATCAGGCTGGCGAGAACACTGCCGATACTTGTCATGGTATAGGCGAGGCTCTGGGCTTTAGCGGAGTCTTCATAGGGGATTACTTCATTCACATACGGGACGATTGCCGCGGTATAGAGTGCAAAAGATGGTGCCTGCAGAAGAAAAGCTGCCATCAAAGTGGGGATACTGCCTGCCATGGCAATAGCCGCTGCTTTCAAAATAAAAAAGATGAAAGCCACACGCATCAGGCGGCCGGGTCTGAATCGCCCGAAAAGAGACTGATAAAACAGCATCACCGGTATTTCCACAGCAGCCATAAAACCGTTGATGAGGCCCATTGTTCCGGTGTCACCGCCCACGTTGTTGGTGATGTTGATCAGGAAAGTGACGATAATATTGTGGGAGGAGAAGAGCAGTGCGATGCCCAGGAGCAGGATGGAAAACCTGCGGTTACTGCGGAAAAAGTCAAAGATAGAAGAGGCTCTGTGTGAGACATCTGCAGAAGGAGCTGAGACAGGCAGCTTCTGCCGGATCAGGCAGAAAGCAGCGAACTGGAGCGCACACATGAGGAGACCAGAAATCGGCACCAGACGGATGGAAATACGCTCAATGAGAATGCCAAGGACTATGGATAGCAGCACGTAGGCAGCAGAACCAATGCCGCGCGCAAAACCGTAATTGATGGAAAGGCCGTGATAAACGGCGTCGGAATAAAGCTTCAGATTCAGGGAATTAACCGTCAGTGTGAAGGCAATATACAGCGTATATGCGACAGAGGTGAGAAAGCCCTTCGCCGGATGAAAAATCAGGAGAAGAAGAAATGCTGCCTGGAGAAAGAGAACAGGCGGAATCAGCAGCGAAGCTGAAATTTTCTCGGAACGGTCAACCACAGCAGAAAGCTCCGGGCCGAGCACAGCCCCAAGCAGATTGCCCAGCGCAAGAATAAGGCCAAGCTGTGAGTTGCTATAGGAAAGCCCAAGCAGGTAGACGGATGCAAAGCTGACAGCCGTGCAGAAATTCATCCAGAAAGCAGCCTGAATAAATGCATAGGGAACAGTCAGCGGTTTGGGTTCAGTTGTAGCGATTGTCCTGTTCATAACGTTGTGAGTATAGCCTAAAGATGAGATTATTTCAACTAAAAAATAAAGGAGAAGAAGCTTTTCCGACGCGTTCCTTCCCTATCAAAGACTTTACATTCAACAACGGATTCATTATAATAATCTCATTTCTGATTGTGAGAAAAAATGATGGCTGTAATTGATAACAAAGCCTTTTATCGGAGGCTATATACTCTGTCGATGCCGATCGTCATCCAGAGCCTGATGCTGGCGCTGGTGGCGGCCGGAGATGCCCTGATGCTTGGGCAGGTGGCGCAGGAAGAAATGACGGCTGTCTCCCTTGCTACCCAGATTCAGTTCGTACAGAATATGTTTCTGGGTGCTGTTACAGCAGCTGGCGGTATTTTGGGAGCACAATATTTCGGAAAAGGCGATCGGAAGACCATTGAAGAGCTCTTCAACCTGATGCTGCGTTATTGCGGGCTTCTTTCATTGCTGTTTTTCATCGGCTGTGAATTTCTGCCGGAGCAGTTGATGCATATCTTCACGCATGACCGGGTTTTGCTGGAAATCGGACAGAATTATCTGCGGATTGCCGGCTGGAGCTATCTGCTGACGGGAATATCCCAGTGCTACCTGACGGTGATGAAAGTTACCGACCATGTGCGCATCAGTGCGTGGATCAGCTCGTCGGCCGTGGTGATCAATATTGTTTTCAACGCTATTTTTATTTTCGGTCTTCTCGGTCTTCCGCGGATGAATGCCCGCGGCGCCGCCTTGGCGACGTTGGTTGCACGAATTATCGAACTTGGGCTTTGTGTTTTCTTTTCTTTCAAAAAAGGATATCTGCGCCCTGTATGGAGCCGCCTGTTGAAAGGCGAGAGATGGCTTGCAAAAGATTTTCATAAGCAGTGCCTGCCACTGATGGGAGGTTCGCTTTTCTGGGGTGTGGGCTTTACCTCCTATACGGCGATTCTGGGGCATATGGGAGTTGATGCGGCTGCAGCAAATTCTGTTGCGGCAGTTATACGTGACCTGATCTGCTGCGCCTGCAACGGCGTTGGAAGTGCAGCAGGGATTATCGTCGGGAATGAGCTCGGAGCCGGGAATCTGGAAAAGGGAAAGGCGTATGGAATCAAACTGAAGAATATTTCCTGGGTGATCGGGTTTGCATCTATGGCACTTGTCTTTATGCTGACACCCCTTGTGGTGCGTATGGTGATTCTGTCAGATCAGGCACACAGTTATCTGACCGGGATGATGCTGATCATGGGTGTTTATATGATCGGCAGATGCGTCAATACTGTGACGATCAACGGTGTGCTGGATGGCGGAGGAGATACTCTTTTTGATATGTACAGCCTTGCAGTCTGCATGTGGGGGCTTGCAATTCCGCTGGCCTTACTGGGAGCGTTTGTTTTCCATTGGCATGTGCTGGCGGTTTATGCCTGCACCTGTCTGGACGAGGTCGGGAAAATTCCATGGGTTATGCTGCACTTCCGCAAGTATAAATGGGTGAAAGACCTGACAAGACAGACGTAAGGATGTATTGACAAACATGGAGCAGTAAACTATAGTTGTTGAGTAAAAAGCACCAAACAGGAGAGAAACTAATGAAAGAATCCACAACAGATCGGATAACTTTTGTGGCGACGGTCTGTATTGTCTCTGCAGGCATCATGGAGGTTCTGGGATATCTCGTCCTTGGGACGATGGAAGCGACAGTGACCTTCCTGATCATCGAGGCAGTATTTGCACTGGTGGCGGTTGCTGCCTGGAAAGGCAGAATGCCATGGCTTCATTTGCTGACGGCAGGCTTTGCTTTTGTGCTTGCTTACACCACCAACTATGCGGAGACCACAAGCTATAACTGGGGCTTCTGGATGCAGATGGCTGCAGCTGCAGTGGCAGTTATCCTGGGCTGTGCCTGCATGCTGCGCAAGAAAGAAAAGTATCGCAGCATTCCGTGGCGGGAACTGATTCTTGCCATTTGCATTAGCGCATGCGCCCTTGCTGTTTGGGGCGGATGGACAGCAAAAGACAGGAAAGCCACAGGGCTTGCACGGCATACCATGTGGTCAGTGCCCGCCGGGCTGGACAGCGTTCCGTGTGGACAGCCGGGAACGCTGGAAGAACTGATTTATGACACAAAAGCCTACGGAACCGATGGACGTACGCTGCAGAAGCGGGCACTGGTTTATCTACCGTACGAATATGATGAAAGCAGGCAGTATAATATTCTCTACCTGATGCATGGCACGGGTG
>JAGCAN010000228.1 GCA_017652685.1 Oscillospiraceae bacterium | reverse complement strand
GTGGCCACTTTGAGCCTTGTGACGGCGAGCTGCCGGACGGCTACACCTGCCCGCTTTGCAAGCACGGAAAAGAGGACTTTGAACCCGCAGAGCAGTAAGGGGTTTGATTCCGTCCCTCGTGATCAGTGCACTCAGGCTGCTCGCGAGTGCAACATTGTACCTCGATTTTCGTGCGTTGTCGCGAGCTGAAAGGATTGGCTGACAAGTCTGAACAGAAAAATCCGTTATAACAGGAACCCGGTGCAAATGCACCGGGTTCCTGCTGCGGAGAGGGTAGTATGTTAAAAAGGAGAACCGTGATTAGGATTTAAGAAAATCACGTATTCTTAAAATCGTCCGGATTGTAGAACTCGTCTCCGTCACCGCCGTTGTTGCTGGGGGCGTCGCCGAGAACCTCTTCAAACTTGCCGAGGGAGATCTTGCCCTTCATGTACAGTGCCATCACGAGTATTGCACCGATGATCACCGCTGCAGCAGCTGCCGCAAGAATATAGGCACCTGTGTAGCTGCGCGCTGTCACTCCGCTGGAGGTGTTCACTATACCAGAGCCCTGCTGACCCGTCAGCGAGGTGTACGGAGTAGCGGACACTTCAGGTGTGTCGCCCGTTGCTCTCTGCCCGGAGGTCGGCATCACGGGAGCCGTTCCGCTGGAACCACCCGAGGTAACCGTGCCTGTAGGTGAGCCCGTCGTTCCGTTTCCGGAGGCCGGCATTGCTGCCGTCGGAGTCGGTGCAGGGGTGGGTGTGGGAGTAGGTGCCGGGGTAGGCGTCGGCGTGGGAGCCGGGGTAGGTGTTGCTTCAATGGGAACCGTCACTTCCGCCTCGCCGGTAATGGTTCTGCCGAAGTTGTTGGAAAACACCGCATAGAACTTCCAGCCGTTGATGGCATCGGTGAGGTTATTGATGAAAAGCTGCTCGGAATGGGTGCCCGTAAAGGAGACGCCCTTTATTTTGTCCCCGATGCTGTCCACCGCAACGTGCTCGCCGGAAACCGGGTCAATTGCCATCCATGCCACGGTGTCATACGGATAGGCACGTGCAATGAAGGACGTGGATTCACCCGTCTTCTTTTCTTCACTGCCTGGGTGCTTGGTGATTTCCGGAGCAATGCTTGCTTCCTGCGCCACGGGCGGAACGAATGCTCCGCCGCCGGTCGTCGCAGTATCAAGCGGGCCGCCGATCATGATGCCCGAGCCGTTGCTGCTGTAGTTGCCGCCTGAAATAACCGCGTTGTTCTGCCCGTCGATCACGGTAGGAGGCGCAGTAAGAATGCCTTCCGGCTCCGGCAGAAAGAGCGGCTGTTCACTCGCAAACGCTGTCAGGGCAAAGCAAAGCACAAAGAGGACGACAAGGAATATAGACATTATTTTATTCAATTTCATAGCCTGATCCTCCGATCCGGATAGTTAGTATTATGTTAACACATTTCTCTATAAAGTACAAGAGATTTTTTTTAAAAAGCAGGATGTATCCTGCTTTTTTTATTTGACAAATTCATCCAGTTCGGCAACTGTCTTAAAATAATGCCGGCAGTTTCTGCGCATAAAGGCTTCAATCTGGGGGATATTGTTTGCCCAACCCACTGCGGCAAAATCCACACCGGCCTTTCTCGCCATGTCATACCCCGGTTTGAGATCGTCAATCATCAGGAGGTCTTTCGGCTGAAGGTCAAGCTCCTCCATGATTTTCAGGAGTGGCCAGGCATGGGGTTTGCGATGCTCCGGCGGTTCTTCCCACCCGAACACCAGATCAGGCTCCGGCAGACCATTCGCCCGGTAATCGCGCAGGATATTCTGCTTCATCGAATGCGAAACCACGCAGATCGTGCCACCTTCGGCCTTATGCCGGTGCATCAGAGAAGCAATCCCCGGATAGGCAGCCGGAATATGATCTTTTACATAGTTCATCCAGAACTGTACTTCCACCTCCAGGTCGTGTTCGTTCATGCCGTATTCTTTCTCGCACATTTCGATAAAGCCCGGTTCAAAATTCTTCAGAAAATACTCTTCGAGCGAACAGGTCCTGCCCGGAAAGTATTCCTGCAGAAACTTGCAGAATGCCGGGTGGTGGATGGTGGCAGTGCTGTTCACGGTGGTGTCGTCATGGTCAAAGATCAGGCATTGGTAGCGCATAGAACTCTCCGTTCAGTAGAATGTAGCAACTTCGGGATTCGGCGCGATGCACGGCTCGTGTGCAACATAGGTCAGCACGGGCCCGCGGCGCATATATGCCTTATGGAAACGGATATTGATTTTTGCCGTGAGGCTGATCCATGTATTGTCAATGATTTCAGACGATGGATTCTTCAGCTGGCAGACCAGCGCGGCATACTGAATGTCGGCTGCGCAGCACGTCATCACATGACGGCCTATGACGATACAGCCCTTCGGGATTTTTTCGCGCTTGAGCGCCAGACCTTTGAAGCATACCGTCTTATTCTCATATTTTTCCGGCTCTTCCGACAGATCGCGGTACCAGAGCGCATAGTCCCCGTCACCGATCTCTATGACAGGCGCATTCAGGTCAAACGGAAGAGGATCTTCAATATCGTCATAGACGACATTCCCCTTCGGATCCTCATAGGCAATGTCCGCTCTGCGTGATGCCCCGCGCACGATTTTATGGAACTCCATTTTATCCATCGTCGGCAGGAAGCGGTTGAACACCACAAGCTCCGCACTCTTCAGCTTGTCGAAAGTAAGCTGCCGCATGTTGGCGTTGTAGGTCAGGAAGGTGTTCGCATCGGCAAACATGAATTCCTGATAAACCGCCCATTCATCCGGCATGGCATTGTAAAGATCATCCAGCATCCACATACCATTGTACTCCACAACGGCACGGTCAGCCTTCACAGCATCCGCCCAGTTTGCAAGGTTTTCTCTTGTGAGCTCGTCCTTATCCTCCACAACATGGATAAACACGGTTCTGTCCGCAAACTGGTCCGGCGCATATTCCTCTTCCCCTTCTTCACACACAAGGAGAAGTGTTCTCTCCCCGTTGCAGAAGCGTCTGTCCTCCAGCGTTTCCTGGATAAAACGGGTTTTGCCCGCCTC
>JAGCAN010000227.1 GCA_017652685.1 Oscillospiraceae bacterium | reverse complement strand
TGCGAAGCGTGGAGGACGGCATCCTTCAGGCCAGCTGCAGTGTGTTTGAAAAAAAAGTAGCCGCCTTCCGGAACATTTGTCCCGGCGGCGACACAGAGCTGTTCTACAGCAGAAAACTCGAGTGCGCTGAACAGCCCGCTCAGGATTTCTGGCAGGAATCCGGTAAAATCGATGCAGAGGAAGCCCTGAAACAGCAGATCGCGCCGCTTCCTGACGGGTGCTTTCCCATTGTGCTGGCAGGCGGCAGCTTCAACAACAACCAGCACCGTACCGCGATAAAAGCAGAAGACCGCGCTTTTCTGGATTCCCTGCTGGAGCTCGCCAACCCGGAAAAAGTGGTTTTTGTCGTAGGCCATACCCTGTCAGGTCAGGAGGGATATCTCGTCCACAAAGCTTCCGGCCGTTTTCGGATTTTTGCCGTCGTACCCAATCGGATTACACGTGCAGAGGAAAAACGGCTGCTGGATTCAGGTATCGGCATTCTTGTTTCAATTGAGAGCTCCGGAATGGGCCTGTATAAAAGCTTTGCTTATGAAATCTTTAAACGGATGCCGTCTGCCCTTTTTGCTTTTGACGGTAATTCCGCAGCCCTCAACCTGATTCAGGAGGCTCGTAACGGTCGGGAAAAATGCTGGATTTTCATTAATCCCAGGTCCCGTGGCCTCACTGCCAAAGCAAAAATGCTGGAAGGTTATGTCCGTCCCCTGAAGGACGCTGAAAGCATCCTGCAGGAGCTGGATCTCCTGTAGACAAACTTTTTGATTGAACAAACGCCGCAGGCATATATGCTCTGCGGCGTTTTGTATCAGGGTCTTCAGTTTCCGGCTTTTGTTTCGAGAAGATATCTCTCGGCTTCCGCGCTCCACAAACCGTGGTTGGCTTTGCACAGCTCATCCAGCTTTGCAAAGAACGGATCTTCCTTTCCAAGCTTCTCAAAATCAGAAATTGCTGTAAGCGGCAGCTGGACGCCGGTATAGATCAGCTTCTTGCTGCCCGGAATTTCCGGCAGGTGTTTGGTCGCTTCCGGAACCGCATCAAGCCCGCCGATATGGGAAACCAGTATGGACGGATTGATTTTCCCTTCATTCATCATAGCAACAGCTTCCTTCATATCCTCCGTGTTGCCGCCTGATGTACCGACGATATGGGTAGAGGCATAGTGGACATTATAAAAGTTGAACTGTGCTTTGAAGTTCTTGTCGCTCGGGCCGGAGAAGAAATTCAGGCATCCGTCGTTGGCAAGGAGCTCGTCTCCGAGTTCCACCATGGAAGACACCGGCGTAAACACCAGCACATCATCATAGCCTGTTCCGCCGCTGATCACCATGAGCTCCGACTTTACATCTTCGCAGGCAGCAGTGTTGAAATAATGCAGCGAAACTCCGTTTTCAGCAGCATCCTCAACCGTCAGGAGCTGAGCAAGCCTGTCAAGCTGCTCCTGGCGTCTGCCGGTCACCACAAGCAGAGACGGGCGGAGGTCACAGTGGAGAATATAGTCAATTGCGGCCTGCCCCATCGGTCCGTTCCCGGCGAGCATGATCATCTTTCCGCCTTCCCGGATTCCCATGTGGTGCACATAGCTTCCGTAAGTGGTATGGTACATGGCATGGAAGGTACCGATCACACAGCTGTACGGTTCTGTCATGCAGCCGGCAAAAAAGCTTTCTCCCTCATATGGGATCAGGCAGTTCATCTCCATCACTTCATTGGGGATAACGATGTAAGTGGCATCTCCCCCGATATAACGGTAAGAATACCCGGGCGCATCCAGACTGCCCTTATAGTTCAGTGCCGGCTGAATAATAAACCGGCTTCCCGCCTGAAAGGCATCTGCCCACTTGGAGCCGACTTTTACAATTTCTCCACAGAATTCGTGGCCTACAATCACAGGGTTTTCCGCCACATCCGCGGGTACGCGTTTATGGGCGCTGCCCTGCTTTGCCGCTTTGTAGGTAGATGCACACAGGCTGTCTGAGATCACTCTTGCCAGGATTTCATCCTCTTTCATTTCCGGAAGCTCAAACTCTTCCAGACGAAGGTCCATTTCTCCGTATAAACGCACTGCTTTTGTTTTCATACCTTATCCCTCTCTTTCTCTTTCAACAAGTTCCCAGGCCGCATCGACAAGATGAGCAAATCTGGGATCTGCAAGCTGTTTGCAAATAAAACTCTGGGACGGGGAATTGATATCTTCTCCGGAGATCTGCTTCAGCTGATATTTCTCACAGAGTTTCATCAGCCGGTCAAGCTGTACCTCCGTATTGCGCGACGGCATATAGGTCACAGCCGGGATGCCGACTGTCGGCAGAAAGGCGATCAGCTCATCCAGATACTCGTCTTCAAATTTGGCAGCTTTCTTGTCCCCGGTTGGCGAGTTTGTCACATCGCCGAGGTACGGATAGCAAAGAATTGCATCAACGTCCTTCGCAAAAGCAATCGCATCCGCAAGCGGCATCAGTTCATCGGTCGGTTCAATATAAACATCATGGATCAGCCCCGCTTTGTACTGGCCTAAAAGCTTATACTGCTCTTCTTCTATTCCGTCAGGGATCACTTTTTTTGCCAGAGCAAACAGCAGATGCCGTTCTGTTACACTGCCACCGTTCCGATATTCCGAGAGGGGAAGCACATCCCGCTCAAAATCCAGATCGATTCCGGTTTTCTCTTTGATGTTCGCAAGCATGCGGATATTCCTGGCATTTCTGCGTTCCCGATACGGTTTCAGAAACTCCGCTGTCTGCTCAAAATACCGCTCACGGATGCTGTGAAATGTCATGTAGGCAACGCCGACCTGATCAGGATTGTTGATGCGCCGATCTGCAAAAGGAGTTTCCTTCCAGCTGATCCGCATTTCTATCCCGCAGGTGGACCCAACGCCGGCGAGTGCTGCGGCTTTGCGGAATTCGGAGGCACCGCTGATACTGTCGTGATCCATAATCCCTGCTGTAGACAATCCCGCTCTCCTGGCAGCCCAGACGGCTGCCGTCGGAGAATAGGGGGAAAAGGAAAACGTTGTATGGATATGGTTGTTCGAATACTGCGGAAGGACGGTTGGTTTCTCCTTCTCTTCGGCAAGAAGAGTCTTCAGGTTTTCCAGCCGCTGCTCTGCCGTGTCCGCATTCAGAAAGGTGATTTCTCTGTCCATGGCAGTCTCAGTTAAGCATGGTCTGGCCGCCGGTCACCGGAATTGCCTGGCCGGTTTCAAAGGTCTGTTCCACACAGTAGAAAATAGCTTTCGCGACGTCCTCCGGGGTGCATCCGCGACGAATAGGAGATTTGGAGAGATAATACTCCTTCACATCTTCCACTGTCTTAGCCCCGGGTACTTTCCCTGCATTCAGATACTGGACGAAAAGTCCTTTTTCCGGATCGGACCACAGCGGACCATCATAGTAGTTGCCCGGGCAGACGGAATTTACCTTGATCTGCCAGGGGACAAGTTCAAGTGCAAAACTCTGTGTGAGGCCGATGCCACCAAATTTACCTCCCGCATAGGCAAAATTCGCCTTGGAGCCGACCAGCCCGGATTTGGAGTTGATCTGCACAATGTCATACCACTTTGTCGGATCCGCCTCATATTCAGCCTTCATAATTTCGCTGACGTATTTTGCGCACAGGAAATAACCGTTATAGTTGATCTTTGTAACCTGCTCGAAGTTTTCCGGCGTCATGTCATGCAGGCTGCCTGCCTTCAAAACGCCCGCGTTGGACACAAACAGATCAATTCCCCCGAAATGCTCTACCGCTTTGATCATCAGGTTCTCAACAGAAGCAGGGTCAGACACATCACACTGGGCAAAAAAGCTGTGCTCTCCGAGCTCCTGCACTGCAGCAAGCCCCTGTTTTTCTCCTCTGTTGGCTATGACAACCTCTGCTCCTTCACGGATCAGCGCCTTTGCAATCCCGAATCCGAATCCCTGTGCGCCGCCGGTTACAACCGCAATCTTGCCCGATAGTCTCCCCGGATAGGACGGCCTCTCGTTAACATGCGATGCCGCGTATGCTTTTGCCTCTTCAAAAGTCATGGGATGTTCCTTCTTTCTGTATTATTTCAGGCTTTTTTCTTCCGATAGGATTCTGCTTCCCAGTTCAGGATAAATTCAACCAGCTCCTTTTTCAGCGGGAGCGGCCCACCGAATGCCTTCGCATACCAGTTGATCTTCTGTGCATCCCGATAGAGCAGGTGCGCGTTTGCTGTTTCCGGAAGTGTCGGTCCCACTCCGCAGTACACAATATGATCCGGCGTGAACGGCTTGGAGAGATCCACATCCTCCAATACTTCCGGAAGCTCTCCCGGGAGCTGTGCCTTCAGCACGCTCAGCATCCCTTGCAGTAATTCTTCCAGCCCCTCCGGTGTCTGAGAAGCAAAAAACACACCGTGGTTTTGCAGCAGAACTGTGTCTGTTTCCGGGTTGATTTTATCCGAAAGGAGCTTCGCCAGAGTATAGCCCGGCTTGCACGCATTCACCCAGATCGCATCCGGGAAGAGTTCTTTTGCAATTTTCTCACCGTCAACCCCGCAGGTCAGCCCGTTGACAAGTGCCGGATGAAGGTGCAGCACATAACGCTGCGGGAAAAGGGCGTGCAGCAACGCTTCCACGCTCGGGCGCTTTTCCTCTTCTCCCGGAAGCTTCGCCGCACTGACATCTGCAAGAAACATTGCTTCCCGCTCCCGGTCAGAGGCGGGATATTCTTTTTCCAGGATCTTCAGCAGTTCTTCAAGATCCATTGCCACAAAATTTTCTGCTTCAATCGTGCTGAGGCTGCAGCCGGATCCTTTTACGTAGAGGACTCCGTTTTCTTTCATGGAGGTGTTGCCGCCGCCTGCGAGGACCAGTTCCGGATCGGATCCGTATTTTCTGGAAAATTCAACCAAATTTTTCATCTTTACCTCTCCGTATCATCAATACATCTGATCTTCAATCGCTTTTTCTATAATCAGGTTGTCCGCCTTCCCTGTCCGAAAAGACAGATAGGAATACAGTGTGTCAATAATGGTCAGCTCTGCAATCCGCGAAGAGATTGCAACAATCCGGTACCGTGTTTCATTAGCCGCGGTATACAGAGAAATATCTGCAAGCTCCGTGAGAGGGGACTTTCCCATCGAACTCAGGCTGATAACGGTTGCCCCGTTGCTCTTCGCAAGCCGTGTATTGTCCACTACGACCTTGGAGGATCCTGAGTGGCTGATGGCAAACACTGCATCTCCCTCTCCGGCAAAAGCTGCTGTAATCGTCTGCAGGTTCACGTCTGAGAGAGCATGTGCATCCATTCCTAAGCGGAGAAATTTGTGCTGTACATCGGCAGCAACCGCTGCACTTCCTCCCACGCCGAAGATAAAAATCCTCTTTGCTTTCAAAAGCGTTTCCGCAGCCTTTTCCATTGTTGCCGTATCAAGGCTCGTTTTGGTGAGAGAAATCGCATCCGATGCAGCTCCGAATACCTTCTGAACAGCGGTTGCCATGCTGTCCTCAGCTGTCACTTCTTCCCCGGCAAAGAAAACCGCAGTGCTGATACTCTGGATCAGGGCAATCTTCAATGCCTGATATCCGGAAAACCCCAGATTTCTACAGGCCCTGACCACCGTCGGCTCAGAGACTCCGCAACAATCCGCCAGTGCACTGACAGAAAGATTGATGACTTCCTCCGGGCAGTCTGCAATATACTCTGCTACCAGAGCTTCTGACTTGCTGAGCTCCGGTATCATGCTGCGGATTTTGAAGCCGAGTGCGGAATCCTCTCTTTGCATCATACGCCCTTCTTCTCCCGTCTGATCTGTTCAACGGGAGTGAAGTTATGCGCCGGCTTGGTGATCCCGAGCGGCATAATCTTCTGATCGATCGCATCAAGAATCCACTGTGCCTGCGGGAAGAATTCTTTCTCCAGCTCCGCGCACGGGGTGATCCAGTTCTGAGCCCCGATCAGCACAGGAGGTGCATCAAGATAATTGAAGCAAAGCTCCGTAATGTTGCGGGCTACGTCATTCAGATGGCTGCCTCTTGCACAGGCATCCGAAGCAAGCACGATTTTACCCGTCTTCTTTACAGATTCGACGACCTTCTCATAATTGAACGGTACCAGGCTGCGTGCATCAATGATTTCTGCGGAAATCCCGTACTTCTCTTCCAGCTCTTTTGCAGCTTTCATGGCAGAATAGAGCGTTGCACCGACTGTCAGGATGGTAATGTCGGAACCCGCACGTTTGATATCCGGCTCACCGAGCTCAATTTCATAGCTTTCTGCCGGAACCGTCCTGAATTCATCGCCCTTGCCGTAAAGGCGCTGGCTTTCAAAGAACAGCACCGGATCTGTGCCGTTGAGAGCCGCTGTCATCATGCCTTTTGCATCATACGGTGTAGCCGGGAATACAACCTTCAACCCTGGTACATGGGCGGCAAGGCTTGTCCAGTCCTGAGAATGCTGTGCACCGTAGAGCGCGCCGACGGATATTCTCAACACAACAGGCATTTTGATCTGGCCAGCTGTCATGCTCTGCCACTTGGCCAGCTGGTTAAAGATCTCGTCCCCTGCTCTGCCCATAAAGTCCGCATACATCAGCTCAATCACACAGCGTCCGCCGAGCATGGCATACCCGACACCTGAAGATACAATCGTTGCCTCTGAAATCGGGCTGTTGAACAGGCGATGGAAGGGGATGGATTCGTACATGCCCGTGTAAACACCGAACGCACCGCCCCATTCACGCACGTCTTCTCCGTAGGAGACGAGGGTGGGGTCTTCATAGAACTTGTCAAAAATCGGTTCAAAAATAGCGTCTCTGTAGCTGTAAACCGTGCTGGCTGGAACAGGAGTCCCGTCCTCTTTGAAAGCGTAATGTGCTTTTTTCTGGATCTTCTTCCAGCGGGAGTTTTCTTCCTTCGGTCCGAACACATCAGGCTCCCTGTCGGCCATTTTTGCGATTTTCTGATTGGAGAACATATATTTCTCGATGGCGTCCGGTTCCTTCTCGAAGTCCATTCTGGGAGAGATCGTCTCATCCACCGCAAGCAGGAAGGCATCGGCTATGTTCCCGGTAACCTCTGCTTCCAGGGCAGCAAAATCATCTTCCGTCGCGATGCCGGCGTCCAGCAGCTCCGCTTTGAAGGTCTGGATGCTGTCAATCTTCTGCCAGGCTTCAATTTCCTCTCTGGACCGGTACGCATTCTGGTCAGAGGGAGAATGTCCGCTGTAACGGTATGTCACAACATCGAGGAGGACCGGGCCGTCTCCGCTCTTCACAAGAGGCAGCTTCCTGTCATAGGCATCCACGACCGCCAGAGGGTTCATACCGTTGATACGCTCCGCGTGCATCTGGTTGACGGCAACTCCTGCGCCGAGACGGGCAACATTATGATAAGCCATCGTCTCCCCGTTGGTACGGCCTCCCATGGCATACCCATTGTCCATGATGTTGAAGATAATCGGCAGGTTGCCCTTAAACCCTTCTTCCCACAATGTGTTGTACTGGTCCATAGCGGAGAAGTTCATCGATTCATAAACCGGGCCGCATCCGATCGATCCGTCGCCGATGTTGCAGACGACAATGCCGTCTTCCTTGTTGACTTTCTTGTAAAGGGCACCGCCGGCAGAAATCGGGCCGGATCCGCCGACAATCGCGTTGTTGGGGTAGATTCCGAACGGAACAAAGAACAGGTGCATCGAGTTGCCGAGGCCCTTGGACAATCCGGTTTCCCTGCCGAAGAGTTCAGCGATCAGCCCGTACAGGAAAAACCGTACAGCAAGTTTTCTGGTGTCGGTCTCGTTGCAGTGCTTCTTCACAACATCGAGAATTTTCCCGTCAAATACACCTTCAATTCTTTTCTTCAGTTCCTCTTCCGGCAGTTTCTCAATGGAGGAAAGGCCTTTCGCAAGCACTTCACCGTGGCTGCGGTGGCTGCCGAAAACAAAGTCTTCCGGGCGAAGGCTGAATGCTTCGCCGACTGCCGCTGCCTCTTCTCCGATGTAGAGGTGTGCAGGTCCCGTGTACATGTACTCAACACCGTTGAAGTTCTTCTTGGTGCGTACGGAGAGCAGCATATTCTCGAATTCACGGATATACCGCATATCACGCCAGATTGTCAGCAGATCTTCTTTTGTGAATCTTCCGCTCTCAAACTGCTCCTTTGCGGTCTTTTTATAGGCAAAAACAGGGATATCTTCAAAATGGATATCGGTTTCGCTAAAAATCTGCTGCGGATCGTAAAACTGTTCCTTAGACATTTCTTATCTCTCCTTATAATTTTGCTGCAAAAATAGCTTCCCGAATTGCTTCTGCACAGGTTGGGTGCGGGAAGACGTAGGATTTCATTCTCTCCACCGGCAGTTCATTGTCAATCATAATCCCGCAGATGGTGATCAGCTCCGATGCCGGCCCGCCGACAATGGTGGCTCCGATCATGGTCTTTTTCTTTTTATCAAATACTGCCTTGATAATCCCTTGGCCGTTCTCATTTTCTGCAAGATAAAGCCCGGAATAATTCATGCTCAGCTTCACGCCTACCGCATCAATTCCGTTGGCTTTTGCCTCTTCCACGCTCTGCCCCACGAAAGCTGCTTCCGGCTCCGTGTGGACAAGGCTCGGCACACAGGCCCACCGCATTGGGTCGTCTTTTCCGACAATATGGTTCACAGCGACTTCGGCCTGGCGGTACGCAACATGGGCAAGCATCCCTGTCCCGTTGCAGTCTCCGACTGCATATACACCTGGGATTCCCGTCATGCAGTGTTCATCCACCGTGATAGCCCTGTTTGCCGTCGGCACATGGATCGTCTCCAGCCCGTAACCCTCGAGATTGGCAGCTCTGCCAATGCAGAGAAGTGCCTTTTCACAGGCGATTTCTTCCCTTTTCCCATCCGCTTCTACTGTGACTTTTCCGTCTGCAAAGGAAACTGCCCTTGTGTTCAGGCGGAAGTTCATCCCCATCTTTTCACAGGCTTTCTGGATCACAGCCGTTGCATCTGCATCAAGATTACCGGCAACTTTTCCCATTGCCTCTACAATCTCAATCTTTGTTCCCGCCATAGCAAAATAAGTTGCCATTTCCAGGCCGATTACGCCTCCGCCGATCACACAAAGGCTTGCCGGAACTTCCGGTATCTCCAGAAGTTCTGTGCTGGTAAGCACAAACCCGCTCTTCAGGCAGTCTGCAAGCCCATCGATACCGGGGACAATCGGGTGTGAGCCCACAGCAAGAATCAGGTTCTTCCCGTGATGCACTTCACCGCCTGCTTCCACGGCAAATCCAGCCTCATCCCTGCCCTTTATGAGGGCAGCATCCTCAACCGTTTTCACCTTTGCAGCCTTCAGACCGGCTTTTACGCCTGCCACAAGATTCGCAGTCACAGCCCGTTTACGTGCTACAACCGCCTGATGATCCAGCTTTGCGCCATCCACAGTCACACAGTAAGGCTTGCCGTTCCTCGAAGCGTCATAAAGCTTTGCGCTGTGCAGAAGTGTCTTGGTCGGGATACATCCTTCATTGAGGCAGGTACCGCCGATATGCTGCTTCTCAATCAGCAGGGCTTTCAACCCTGCCTGCCCGGCACGTTCCGCAGCAAGATACCCTCCCGGACCTGCACCGATTACGATTACATCAAAATCAGCCATTATTCCATTCTCCTTTCTTATTCCGCAAGCAGCAGGGAGAAGTTCTCCAGCCTCTGGCAGAAGTCATGCAGGAAAGCGGCTGCGGGAGCACCGTCCACCGCACGGTGGTCAAAGGTGAGGGAAATGCCCATTGCACGGTACATCTCGATTTCGCCGTCTTTGCCCGGGCGCACTCTGTATTCTGGGCTGCATACGCCGATGATCGCGGTCTGAGGCGGGTTAATCACCGGAGTGAAGCTTGAAATGTCGTTGTTGCCGAGATTCGTCACGGTGATGGTGCCACCGGTAAGCTGATCCGGTTTGATGGTGTTTTCTCTGCAGGCTGCAGAAAGTGCTTTTGCTTCTCTTGAAATCATGTTCAGGCTCTTCAGATCTGCATTGAACAGGGTCGGTACCATAAGCCCGCGCTCGGTGTTCGTTGCCACTCCCAGGTGGACTCTGTGGAAGATCTTCGTCTCCTTGTCGGAGAAGTGTGCATTGAAGAGTGGATGATCGAGAACCGTGCGCGAAACTGCAAACAGGATCATATCGTTGATCGAGATATTCGGGTAACCCAGCTTCTCGCCCATTGCCTTCACTTTCGCGCGGAATGCGAACAGTTCGGTAGCATCAAAGTATGCCGTCATTGAAAGCTGTGCCATGCCGGCGAGCGAGTCATGCATGTTCTGCGCAATCACTTTCCGGATTCCGCTGTTCTTGACGATTTCGAATTCTTCCTCTGCTGCAACAGCTGCTTCTTTTGCCGCAACCGTCGTCTTGCCGCGGTTTGCTGCAAGGGCTGCTATATCCCGTTCAATTACCCGGCCTTCCGCGCCTGTCGGTGTAGCATCATGCCAGTCAACTCCGGCACGCTCTGCTGCTGCCTTTGCTCTGGGAGAGGCAAATCCACTCTCTCCGTTTTCACTCTTTCCGGCGGCAGGCACTGCTGCAGGTGCCGGCGCGGAAACAGCAGGCTTTTCCTCTGCTGCAGGGGCAGCTGTTGCAGGGGCGGTAGCGCTCGCTGGACGTTCAAAAGCTTCACCTGGTTCTCCGATCACGCAGACGGGTGCTCTAATCGGCACATCGTCGCCTTCTGAGGCAAAAATGCCAAGCACGGTTCCGGCTGCTTCTGATTCCACATCAAAAGTCGCTTTTCCGGTCTCAATGGCAAAAAGAGGAGTTCCGACACTGACGGTATCTCCCTCTTTCACATACCATTCCGCAATAACGGAAGATTCCTCTGTTAAACCCTGCTGGGGCATCGTAATAACAGTGCTCATAATGATCTCCTTACAAACATTTTTCTGGATGAGAACAGTGTACCACTTTTGTAATGAAATTACAATATAATTTCTCATTAAAAGTAGTGAAATTACAAAAAATCAAGGGGCTGATTTTCTCCAGACACCCTTGAGAAACTCATCCCCCTGATAAAAGGTTAAGCAACTGTTCTTTTGTCAACCCGGTAAAATACTTCTCGACTTCAATCCCCTCCAGCGCCTGTGAAAAACCTTCTGCATCCGGTTTCTTCCCGATGAAATTCGGCACCAGTTCTTCCGGATCCCTTGCGCTGAAAAAGTCGCCTCGAAAACTCACATCCGTAATCAGACCATGGTCTGTTTCCAGATATACTTCTATTTTCCCGCATCCTTCCACGCGTGCACTTTTCTGGATCTTGCATTCTGGTGATTTTCCGTAATTCCATTCCCATGTGTCATACCGCTCTTTTCGGATTCTCTCAATCTCCCGGAGGTCCTTCTCGGAAAAAGTATATTCCTCGCTTTCCGTTCCTCTTCGGATAAACGCCAGCAACATCTCCCGAAAAGCATAGAGAGGCACATCCTCTTTCAGATATCGCCTGATATTGGTCACTCTGCTCCGGACTGATTCCATTCCCTTACCACGAATCTTTTCCGGGTCTACCTGCAGCGCCTTGCTCACCGCCGAGAGATCGGAGTTGTACAGAAGGGTCCCGTGGTGCATCACCCTTCCGTGCCGGATGTACTGTGCATTGCCGGAGAACTTCTTTCCGTCAATTGTCATGTCGTTCCTTCCGTTGATCTCCGCCGCCACTCCAAACTCTGCAAGTGCTTTTACGATCGGTTCGCAGAATACCCGCATATTCAGCGTCTCAAGTTCCCCCGCATCCGTAATATAGGTATAGTTCAGGTTCCCCAGATCATGATAAACTGCCCCGCCACCGGAAAGCCGTCTCACAACCTTGATCTTATGCGCCTCCACATATGGCTGGTTGATTTCCGCAAGTGTATTCTGGTATTTCCCGATAATAACGGCATTGTCATTCTGCCAGAGCATAAAATAGCTTCTGTCTTTCGGCAGATTCTCAAAAACGTATTGCTCCGCTGCCAGGTTAAACGCCGGATCGGTTGTTTCCAGGTTGATAATCGTAAGCATGTTTTTTCCTCTCTGTAACTGTCACTTTACGATGTACCTGCCTAAAAATTACCATATTCTTTTTGTAAATGCAATGGTTGAACAAAAAAGAGGCGCGTTTCCGCGCCTCCTTTTAGTATACTCTTGATGAAATTACAGAATTCCGATCCAGCTGTCAACCGTCTCATCGGTGAATGCGTTGAGCTTGTTGAGGAAGAGGATCAGGCCGCCGTCATCGGAAGCAGTGACTTCGAGGCCTTCGAAGCCCGGAACTTCAATGGTGGCACCTTCTGCAGCTTCAAACTCGCCGTTGACCATTGCAACACCGACATAAGCGGAAACATAGCCGAGTTCAATCGGGTTCCAAAGGAACGTTGCATCGGCAATGCCTTCATGGATGTACTCTGCCATATCCGTTGCGAGGGTGAGGCCGGTAACCTTGACTTGGCCAGCAAGGCCTTCGTCCTTAATGCACTTGGAAACAGCCGGGCCGCCGACAGTCGTCGGAACGATCAGACCCTTAAGATCCGGGTTAGCATCAAGCAGTGCCTTTGTTACGTCGTAGGACTTGGTGTAGTCATCATCGCCGTAAACAGGATCCAGAAGTGTCATGTTAGCATACTTCTCGTTGTTTGCAAACTCTTCCTGGATGAAGCCGATCCAGAGGTTCTGGTTCGGAGCGGTTGCGCCAGCAGAAACAATACCGATCTTGCCTTCAAAGCCGCAGGATTCAGCAAGGCTCTCAAGCTGAGTGATACCGATCACCTTTGAGGAAGCCGGCTCGATGTCGAGGTCACGGCCTTCCGGATCAACCTTTGCGTCCCAAGAGAGAACAACAATGCCCTTCTCTTTGGCTTCCTTGCAGACGTCTACAAGGCCTGCAGCATCGTTGGCGGAGATTGCCAGAACATCAACGCCCTGGTCCATGTAGTTGCGGATGATACGCTCCTGACCATCGTTGGAGCTGTCTTCCGGGCCGTCATGCATGAACTCGAAACCGAGCTCGTCTGCAGCCTTCTGGAAGCCTTCAACACCGGCCTGGAAGTAAGCATTACCGCTCTGCTTGTACACGACGCCGATTGTGATGCCTTCGCCCGGCTTTGCATCATCAGCAAAGGCGAAAGCGCTGATTGCCATAACCATGGCAATTGCGAGGATGATTGCGAGGAATTTCTTCATTTGGATTTGCCTCCTTTTTATTTATTTTAAACAGACTTTCATCTGTCTAAAATTTCAAATATTATTCGGTCGCTTTAATAGTCACATGCTGCCGCTTCACACGGATTCTGTTGGAGATATCTTCCATCACATTTGGCAACAGTGATGCAACGATCAGCACAAGACCGACAGCAAGGTTTACCGTGCTGTCTGCAAAACCGTACAGTGTTCCGAGCCCTTTCTTCATAACACCGAAAATAATCACAGAAAGGATCACCCCGATAATGTTGCCTTTGCCGCCTGCTGTTGAGAATCCGCCCAGAACAACAACTGCAATGGCGTACATTTCATAACCTGTCATTGCGTCTGCACGTACGGTGGCTGATGCGCTTCCCACATAGAACAGAGCTGAGATTGCTGCCATCATTCCGCAAATGACAAACATCAGAAGCTCAAACCGGTCAACCCGGATACCGCTGTAAAGAGCCGCAGTTCTGTTTTCACCTATGGCAAAGAGCTTGCGGCCTCCTGTGGTCAGATGGAGGAAGACGAAAAATATCAGTGCAAATCCGAGGAACCAGAAAATGATTGTGGGTACTTTATAGCCTCCGATTGTCACGGCTCCGTTATAGAGGGTTTTAAGCTGTCCCCAGGTTGCATCTCCGTCAAACTTCAGCGTTTCACCTCCGAGGAAAAGATAGCAGAAGCCGCGGAAAAACAGCTGTGTCCCGAGTGTAATGATCATAGGGAACAATTCCCGGAATCGCGTCACCAGTATGCCGTTCATCAACCCGCAGGCACATCCCGTGAGCAGACAGGCTGCCACTGCAATTGCGAATGCTGTTCCGTTTGCTGTTCCTCCGTTAATTAATGCACGGTAACTGATACCCATTACAGAAGCAGAAAGCGTTGCGGATGCACCGACAGAGATGTCGATATCTCCCATGCCGAGGATCAGAGCCATACCCAGCGCCATAAAGCTGTAGAGCATATAAACGCCCATGCCATTGAGCATTTTAGAGAAGTTAAAAACGTCTTTTGCTTTGCGTCCTTTCGCAATCAGCGCTGCATCCAGCCCGTTATCTCTCGCCTCAAACACAACCCACAGTACAATGAGCAGCACAACGAGCATCGTCTCCCATCGGAGAAGCTTGGAAAGTTTCTTCTTCATCAGATGTTCCTCCCCTTCAGGTTGCGCTTCTCAGCTGTACGCTGCAGGATAACATTGAGAAGGATTGCCGCAAGAATCAGGATTCCCTTGAAGAATTCCTTCATCATTGTTGCTCCCATAAAAAGCTGTGGGATCGCGCTGTCAATTGTTGCAATCAACAGCGCACCGATCACGACACCGGTCATTTTACCGTATCCGCCCATAACCGACACACCGCCAAGCACACAGGCCGCAATCACATACATCTCACCGCCCGTAGCTGCACCTTTTTCGATTGCGTTATACTCGGCGAGGCGCATAATGCCGGACATTCCTGCCGTCGCACCGCAGATAACATGTGCCAGCACCTTGATGCCTTTAACATGCACACCGCGCATCTCAGCAGCTTCCGAGTTGGAACCTACAGCATAGATCGACCGTCCGGTTTTTGTATACTTAAGGAACAGTCCAATGACCAGGACTACACCGGCCGTAATAAAGACAATCAGAGGAACACCCATATATTTTTCAAGGATAAAGTCTTTAAAGTGCTCCGTGAGATTGATACGGGCAATTTTATTCATACCCAGGATAAAATCCATTGGAATCAAAGCACGGGCCATATAGGTCATTCCGAGTGTGACGATGATCGGCAGCACACGTCCGTACCTCCTCAGCACACCGTTGATCAGGCGGAATGTCCCACCGATCCCTACGCCTATCACTAACATCATGAACGTGGAAGAGATATAGCCATCCCGCATCAGCACACCGGCGATAGCCGCTGAAAGTTCCAGCACTGCCGCAACGGAGATGTCGATCGATCCGATCAGCAGAACGCACAGCATTCCGGCTGCCATTACCAGGTTCAGCGTGCAGTTCTTTAAAATGTTCATATAGTTGGAGCCGATGTATCCCGGGATCTTCAGATTGACGCCGATAATCAAAAGAACCAACACAGCAATCAGAGGAATTTCACGATGCTCCATCAGGAAAGATCCGAGAGAAAACTTTTTCTTATTATCCATGCTTCAGTCCTCTCTTTCCACCGGCATAGCAGCCGTCAGAATCTCTTCCTGTGTCAAGCCTTCTGCTTTGAATTCCTTTGTAATATGTCCCTCGCTCATTACGTAGATACGATCCGACATATTCATGACTTCCGGCATCTCAGAAGAAATCATAAGAATACCCATTCCCTGAGATGCCAGGTCGCTCATCAGCTGATAAATCTGCGCCTTGGAGCCGACGTCAACACCCTTTGTCGGTTCATCCAACACGATAATTTTAGTGTTGGCAGCAAGTTGTTTTCCTACAACGACCTTCTGCTGGTTTCCGCCCGACAGAGCTCCTGAGTGGGTATCTACCGTCGGCGCCTTGATGGCCAGCAGTTCCTTCATTTTATTGGAAATCTCATATTCTTTTTTCCCGGAAAGAAAGATGCCGTTGGTACACTCATCAATGATTGGAAGAGAAGTATTATGATTGATTGACCAGCGTAAATGCAATCCCTGTTTCTGTCGGTCCTCCGGCAAAAGTCCGAAGTTCATATCCATCATCATACGTGGAGATCGGTTGTTCGGAACCAGCTTTCCATTGATATATATTTCTCCGGAATCTGCTTTCGTAACCCCAAAGATCGCTTCTACAACCTCTGTCCGCCCAGCGCCGACCAGCCCTGTCAATCCGACAATTTCTCCTGCGTGGAGATTGAAGCTGACATCCCGGAAGTATCCTGTTCTGGAAAGCTTCTCAACCCGCAGAAGTTCTTCTCCGATTTCCGTTTTCTTCTTGGGGAAAAAGTCTCCGATTTCATGCCCGACCATGTGCTTAACAAGCATTTTTTCATCGCATTCCTCAATATTCCATGTGCCGATATAGTGTGCATCACGGAATACTGTTGCTCTGTCTGCAAGGCCAAAAATATCTTCAAACCGATGAGAAATCAGGATAATGGCAACACCCTCATCGCGCAGCTTCCGCGCAATACTGTACAGCTCCTCACTTTCACGCTTGGAAAGCGCCGCCGTCGGTTCATCCATAATCAGGATCCTGGCCTTTTGGGAAAGAGCTTTTGCAATCTCCACCAATTGCTGCTGTGCAACAGAAAGAGATCCGACCGATGCTGTAGCTGGGAAGTTGGCACCTACACTGTCCAGTAGTTTTTGTGCTTCCCTGTTTGCTTTCGTCCAGCTGATAAACGGACCCACCATAAATTCATGACCGATGAAAATATTCTCAGCAGCAGAAAGATCGGGATAAGATGCCGCATGTTGATAGATTGCAGCAATACCATGTTTCTGGGCAACGAGCGGATCCGACATGACGATCTTTTCCCCGTCGAGGATAATCTCCCCGCCGTCCGGCTGATGTACACCGGTTAAGGTCTTAATAAAAGTTGATTTTCCTGCTCCGTTCTCTCCGACGATAGCATGAATTTCACCCTTCTTCAGATTAAAGCTCACATCGTCCAGTGCTTTAACGCCCGGAAAGATCTTTGTAATATGATTCATTTCCAGCAGATATTCTGCCATTTGCATCCCTCCCGAGACAGTATTCGTTCACAAAAGTTGAAAAAACATCCGTTTTCCCCGGCAAATATATTATCTTGCGTTTTATTGCCGTTGTTTTAACACATTGTGCTTGTATACTCTATACAACACTTGACGTTCTTCTACACAGGTATTATAATTTTTATAGTAGTATTATATAGTTGTTAACCACCATTGTCTATCAAAATGCTGGCATATTATTGCAAAATCTTGGCTTTCTATTTCTTTCATTGAGGTGGTCCTGTGGAACAGACAAATCTAATCTACAACCTTGATATTACTCCAAAGTCGACCTGGCTAACGGTTACTGCTGCCCCTTCCATACGAAATTCTTTCGTTTATGTGCAGGAATTAGGCGATTTTTATTGCCAAAAAGACTATTTTACCCGTCGCAAAAACCTTCCGTCTTATCTGATTAAACTTACGCTCAGCGGGCAGGGTACGCTGGAATACAACAACAGCACATATTCTGTGAAGCCGGGAACTCTTTTCTGGATTGACTGTATGAAGCCGCAACACTATTATACCTCGAGTCTTGCAGATCATTGGCATATCCTGTGGGTCCATTTCTATGGCCCGACAGCGCATTCCTACTATGAGTCCTTTATGGAACAGAATGCTGGTTCGCCTCTCATATTCTCCAGTAATCCAACCAAATGCTCCGATATTCTGGAGAAACTGATACGAATATACGGGACTCACAGTAATTCCCTTCAGGATGATATTTATGCTTCCAGTCTGTTAACCCAACTGATGGTAAACTGTATCAGAACCGCACTGGATCGTAAAGTGTCTATCCGGCAGCAGGAAGACTATTATTTATCCATTCAAAATTATATAGATGAAAACTATCATGAAAACCTGAATCTGGATCTGTTGGCACAGCAGTTTTCCATAAACAAGTTTTATTTGCAAAAGCAGTTTAAAAAGAAACTGGGACTTTCCCCCAATGAATATCTTACCCGTATTCGGCTTGAAAAGGCCAAAACGCTGCTCCGGACAACAAATGATACCGTGACACAAATTGCTCAGGAAGTCGGTTACACGGCATCTTATTTTGATAATGTCTTCAAAAAATATGAAAGTGTGACACCTCACATCTATCGGCAGCGATGGTATGACTCTGAAATAGAAGCATGAAACGAAAGAACAGCGGCAGGATATTATTCAGATATCCCTGCCGCTGTCCGTATTCTTTTCTGTATCTGTTTTTCTGTTCTCCGATCCTCTGTTCTGGAACACTTCCACCTGCCTGCCGAGATAAGGCAGCCCGATCAGGAGGAGGGAATAATAGCAGATCAGCCTCCATAACAGCATCGCCCAGAAGATACCGTCAGACCCGATCTCTGAGAAAACCAGATAAAATGCTCCCTCCGAAACACCGGCATTTCCCGGAGTCGGAATCAGTGTAACTGCCGCATAAATATAGACGGTCATACAAAGGAGCCGAAGATAGGATGCCTGACACCCGAGTGCACGCAGCACGAAAAAAGGAATGCTGCACAATGAAAATCTGCACAGTACAGAAAGAGCGATCAATCCTACTGACAGGCTTTTCTTCTGAGCAATCAGTGTAAAGCCGTCCTGATACTGTGTCAGGGTATCAACTACTTTCTTCAATGTCCCGTCATAGTCTTTGATGAGTCGCACTTTCGCCCCGAGTTTCAAAATCCAGGCCAGCAGTGTTTTGATCGCTTTGGGATGCAGAGAAAAGGCAATCTCCGTAAACGGTGGGATCGCGCAGAAAAACAGCCCGGCATATGCCGTGAACCGAATGGTCTCCGGCACAATCCTTGGCCAAAACACGAACACGATCAATGCCAGCACGACTGCGGATAGCTGTCTTGTGATAAAACTCACAGCCGGAATAACGCCAGCTTCTCTGGCCGGATATCCGTTCAAATGCAGCCAGTATATCTGTAGCGGTTGTCCTCCGCCACCGGTCGGAGTAATGGAATCATAATACTTCCCGAGCGCCACAGTTTCAAACGCAGTATAAAAAGTCATTTTCTGGTTCAAAAATCTCGCCGTGAATAAAAACTTCAGGATTTCCGTCAGGAAAATGACCGCCTGGCACCCCAGGGCTGCAAGCAGATACAATATGCCGTGCTCTCCGAGAGAAAAGCTTGCAGGCCGGGATTTGACATGAAACTCTCTATATGCCGTCCAAGCAATAACACCAATATTGAGTGCCACAAACAGCAGTATCCATATAATATGCTTTTTTCCCTTTTTACTGCTGTTATTAATATCCCTACACCTACTCTCTCAGCTCGTCCGTTATTTTTCAGTGTTCTTAGTATAAAGCAAAACAATACTCTATGCAACAGGAATTCCTTTGCAGCAGCACCGAATGTGGCCTCAGTCTGGCAGAGAAATCCTGTCTTGACAAGCAATCCGTTCAATGTTAGACTTTAGCCAAAGGGCATTATTGAAGATGATGTCCCAACAAAAAAATTAATAAAAAGGAGAACAATCATGAAAAAAACACTTGCACTGGTAGTGGTTCTTGCACTTGTGTTTGTCTGCGTATTTGCGCAGGGAGCGCTTGCAGCAGATTTCCCTTCAAAGACCGTTGAAGCCATGGTTGGATGGGGCGCCGGTGGTGGCGGCGACATCGTATTCAGAGCATTGGCAGAAGTCTTTCCGACATATGCCAATGGTCAGCAGATGATTATCAAAAACGTGGCAGGTGCAGCCGGATTAACGGGAGCAATCGAGTTCCTTGATGCTGCGCCCGACGGATACAACATTATGCATTGGAATAATGCAACAATGGCAAAATGCCATCTTTCTGACACCGTTATTACCGGTGCAGACACTTTCAAAACAGTTTGCCAGGTTGTTTCTTCCTACAACTACCTTGTTGTTCGTGAAGATTCCAAATATCAGACAATTCAGGAATTCCTTGATGATGCACTTGCAAATCCCGGAGTTATCACCTGTGGTAATGCCGGCGCTCAGGGTGGTAATCACCTTGCAGCACTTCTCTTTGAAAAGGCTACCGGTGTTGAAATGGTTCATGTTCCATACGGTGGCGGCGGACCGGCGATTACCGGGCTTCTCGCTGGCGAAGTGGACTGTGTGATGGCAAATGCTCCGGAAGGAATTGCAAATGTTGAAAGCGGGCAGCTAAGAATCCTGGCCGTCTTTTCCAATGAAAGATATACTTCCTTCCCCGATATCCCGACAGGTCTTGAGAGTGGTATCGACTGTGTCCTTCCTCAGTGGAGAACAGTTGTTGTTCCCATAGACACTCCGGATGAAATTGTTGAACAGCTCGCGGAGATCTTCAGGCAGTGCTGTGAGGATCCTGCCTTTGTGCAGGCAATGACAGATCTCAGCGTTGAAGTTACCTACAAGGGACCTGCTGAAGCCACTGAATTTATGCATGAAGAAGACGCCAGATTTGCAGAGCTTGCAAAAACAATTGAAACAGAGTAAATAGATTAACCTAGCATAGATAATTTTGCCATTTTGCGAATTCATTAAGTGGCCTAATGATCGAGGGGTTCGTAAAAGGATCCCCCGATCATTTTCATTTTTGCGATTTGTAGGTGTATTGTATGAAAAATACTGAAAAAGCTGCAGATTTTTGGATTGCCGTTGCTGTAATGGCTGTCAGCATTTTTCTATACAGCAACGCAAGTAAAATGCCAAAATCTGCGAGGGGAATAGGTCCGGGGGATTATCCTAGGATTATTTGCGCTGTACTGATTGTGCTCTGTACAATTCAAATCATCAGGACATTGATTGAATGCAAAGGATTACCCCTGATTGATTTTAAAAACACAAATGTCAGGTACCTGGTTCGCGCATTTGCTATGATCCTTCTGTCATGGCTATACTATACTTTCCTGAAAAAAGTTGGTTTTCTCGTTCTGACCCCTGTTTTTCTCTTTGCTTCGTTTATGCTGTTCGGATACAGAAAATGGATACGGGGAGCGATTTACTCTGTTGCTTTTTCAACAGCAGTATACTTTCTTTTCGTGAAGGTTTTTCTGGTTCTCCTGCCGAAAGGTATTCTGGGATAGGAGGGCTGAGAGATGATTCAGAATCTGATTGCAGGATTTGCTAATGTTTTCAGACCGTTCACCTTCCTGATGATGTCCTTTGGGACTCTTGTCGGCGTCGTAATAGGTGCACTTCCGGGTCTGAGTGGATCAACAGGCATTATATTGATGCTTCCGTTGATTTATAAGCTTGATTCTGACGTTGCTCTTGTTATGCTCTGCGGTCTTTTCTGCGGCAGCATGTACGGCGGCAGCATTTCCGCTATTCTTTTAAATACACCGGGTACTCCTTCCGCTACAGCAACGTTATTGGATGGTTATCCGATGAACAAAAAAGGGAATGCCGGCAGAGCATTGGGTATTTCTGCCGTATCCTCTTTTATTGGTGGCTTAATCAGCGCGATCTGCCTGGCTCTGCTTGCTCCACAGCTTGCAAAAGTTGCCCTTTCTTTTACTTCTCCGGATTTCTTTGCCCTTTCTATTTTTGGCCTGTCTATTATGGCAAGCACTGATAAAAATGTGGTAAAAGGCCTGATTGCGGGTTTTGCCGGTTTACTGATCTCAACAGTTGGAGTAGATGGGGTCGCGGGGCTGGATCGATTTACATTTGGCAACTATAAGCTGATGCGTGGTTTTCAGCTTCTGCCTGTGCTGATCGGTGTTTTTGCACTCAGTGAAGTCTTTCTGATCGTTCAGAAGGGAGGAGAACGAGAAGGGGCACAACGCGATCAGTATGTTGGAAGAGTCTTCCCTAAGAGTGACGATTTAAAGGCGCTTCTCGGTTCTGCCGTAATAGGAGGCCTGATAGGAGTTTTCATCGGTATAATTCCGGGAACAGGCGGTGCTATTTCCTGCTTCCTCGCATATCAGGTCGCAAAAAAGCTTTCTAAACATCCGGATGATTTCGGATCCGGCATTCCGGAAGGCATAGCCGCTCCGGAGGCATCAAACAATGGGACAACCGGAGGCGCCCTTATTCCTATGCTTTGTCTTGGCGTTCCGGGTGATACTGTGACGTCTGTGATGTTGGGTGCATTAACACTCATCGGTGTTAAACCGGGTCCGCAGTTGTTTGTAAATCCTGACGGAGTGAAAATTGTCTATGCTATCCTTGCAGGCATGATCGTCATTCAGTTTGTAATGCTTATAGTTGGGTTGGCAATGGCAAAGGTTTCACCCTTTGTTCTGCGTGTCCCTCAGACAGTCTTAATGCCTATTATTGCTGTTCTTTGTGTCGTTGGGGCATACTCAAACTCTAACAATCTTTTTGATGTCCTGATCGCTATCATTTTTGGGATCGTCGGTTTCTTTATGAAAAAATTCCATTATCCCGGTGCCCCACTTGTTTTGGGCATTGTTCTTGGACCGATCGCGGAAGAAAATCTTAACAGAGCATTGATAGTCAGCAAAAATGACTGGACAACGTTTTTAACGCATCCAATCTCTTGTACATTTCTTGTTATCTCAATCATTATTATTATCTATTCAATCATCAAGAATATACATGATTCAAGGAAGGAGCAGGCTTTATGACGAAACAGGAAGAACTGAAATTCAAACTTTCCAAGCTTAGGGATATTATGTCTGACAGGAAGCTGGATGGTATTTATGTGAAACGCCAGGATGACTTTGCCTGGCTGTCCTGTGGGGGAAGAAATTATGTCGGTGTCGGTGATATGGGAAACTGCGGCTTACTGGTCACCGGAGACAAATGCTATGCAGTATCAAATAATATCGAGCAGCCGAGAATGATTGATGAGAACAACCTTGAGGATATGGGCTTCGAGTACCATTCTTTTGTTTGGTACAATGGTTCTCAGGAAGCGGATATCCTTTCATCCCTGGTACCTTCCGGAAAAATTGGCTTTGATTATGGTGGAAAGGACAATGTTTTTTCTGAAATTAAAGCAGTAAGGATGGATCTTACCGAGGCTGAAATCGAACGTTATATCACCATTGGCAAAGCAGCTTCCGAAGCTATTGAAAGTGCTGCCCACCTTATCAGAAAGGGAATGACCGAGTATGAGATCGCAGGACGGATCATTAAAAACATGGAAGACTGTGGTTTGGAAGAGCTAAGCTGCATGGTTGCTGCAGATGAAAGAATCTTTAAATACAGGCATCCGCTTCCTACTTCCAAATGCGTAGAAAAGCGCGTTCAGATGGGTGGAAATTTCCGTCGGGATGGTCTAGTCATCTGCCTTACAAGATATGCATCATTTGGTCCTCTCTCTGAGGAACTTGAAAACCAGATGAAAACAAACCAGCTGATTGATTGCACTTTGATCGCAGCTTCCGAACCGGGAACTGTTCTATGTGATGCTTTACTGAAAGGTAAGGCAAAATATGAAGAGCTTGGGTACGGAGATGAATTCAATAAACACCACCAGGGCGGCCCGATCGGATATGCAGGACGAGATTACAGAGTAGATTTCGGGGTAAAAGACACAATAAAAGATCATCAGGGTTTCTGTTGGAATCCTTCCATCACCGGAACCAAAAGTGAAGATACTTATATCGTGGAAAAGGGGAAGAGAACTGCCGTAACAAAGCCGGTTTTGTTTGACAAAGTAAAAATTGAATCTGGCGGGTTCTGCTTTGAAAGACCAGCCACATTGATTCTGTGAACAAGAAGAGAGACAGTGTTAAAAGCTGTCTCTCTTCTTCCGTTTAGAATCTGAACCGATTGACTGTAAGCTTTAGTTCCATCCCGGCATCTGATTGAATCAGCTCACATCAACGAATATTTTCTTCGTTAGTCTTACTGATTCACAGCATCCACGAAGTGAAGCAGTTTCTGGTTGAATTCATCAGGATGGACATCAAAGAAAACGTGACCGCCGTGTTCAAACGGATAGCTCTCCGTATATGGGGAATTTTTAGCCCCTTCCGGATACCACTTCGTTGCCAGTGATTTGCCATTGGCAGTTACTTTCCCATCCGCACCAAAGAAAACCATCGGAATGTTGATTTTTTCCAGGAGCTCGTAGCAGTTAAGCATCGTCATATCACTATAGATGGCAAACGCGATCCATGGTGGAGTCTTAAGCATCTCCCCTGCAGCCCATTCGACTTTGGAATCGTCATTCCCGTCATACATCAGGTGGCAGAAAAATGTTACATAGCCTTCCCACCCATTATAAACCATCTTGAGCTGGTCGGTGAGGTGTTCCGTGTTAAAGCCCTTGAGTCCATGAGCATTCCACGGTTCGTCGTACATTGCACCGAGGGGGCAGTCGATCAGGCCAAGTGCTTTCACACGGTGTGCTCCGTACAGGTCAAAGTATTTCACAATAAACTGGCCGGCCATTGACCATCCCAACATCACGGCATCCTGAACATCCAGGAAGTCGAGCAATTCTTTAATATCCTGACAGTTACGCGCCACCGTATGCCCCTGCAACCCCTTGGAGGAAGCTCCCTGTCCGCGAGGATCAAACGTGATCACCCGATGATCCTGCGAGAGTGCCGGGATATTGTTTGCAAAGAACTTTGTACTGCAGCAGTAACCGGGGACAAGAACAATCGGGTTACCTTTTTCCGGGGAATGATCCTCATAATAGAGAATAGCATCATCGCTTGTGCGGAAAAAATTATTCTTCGTTGCCATGATAAGTCCTCCTGATATCTTAGATTTGAGCATCTGCTCTTATTCTAAAGTATACAGCATGCAGGAAACTAACGCAATAACAATTGAGAGAATATTAACGTAAAAGGGCTCCTGTAATGGTTCTTTGAGCCTTTTCGCCTCACAAGGTTACACCATCTTTAAATATCGCTATTTCACGTGCGTTATTCTGCTCGTTTTTCGTCAGTTGTCCGCTTGCAATCTCCAGTACAAAGTCAAGCAGCCGATCTCCCGCATCGTCAAGAGGTTCTCCTTCTGCTACGCTTCCGGCATTAAAGTCGATCCAGTTCCCTTTCTTTTCATATAATGCTGTATTGGTTGCAATCTTTACCGTCGGAACAGGAGCTCCGAATGGTGTTCCCCGTCCGGTAGTAAAGAGAATCATATGAGCTCCCGCTGCTGTGAGGTCTGTTGTAGAAACAAGGTCGTTTCCGGGGCCGGAGAGAAGATTAAGCCCCCTTTTTTCTACAGGTTCTGCGTATCCCAGCACATCAACAACTCGGGCACTGCCACCTTTCTGAACACATCCGCAGGATTTGTCTTCCAATGTGGTGATTCCGCCAGTTTTGTTTCCAGGGCTTGGATTCTCATAGATA
>JAGCAN010000226.1 GCA_017652685.1 Oscillospiraceae bacterium | reverse complement strand
CCGGTGAAATGAAACCAGTCGGCATCGCGGAAGATAAAATCCCAGTCGAACTCTCCGCATTTTGCAAGCGCAATGGAAGAATTTGCGCGATCGTAAATCACCTTGCCGCCACGCTGGGAAGCACCTTTTTCAACGTAATATACTCCGAGGCGGGGGCCGCCACGCAAGATCATGGCGGTATCCACCCCGTAACGACGCAGAGCATTGACAGCGTTCTGGCCGATTTCATGCTCGGGAACTTTCGAGACAAAGGCCGCATCATTGCCGAAGTTCGCCAGTGAGACTGCAACATTGGCTTCTCCGCCGGCATAGGTTGCTTCATAAACGGATGTCTGCAGAAAGCGCTGATATCCGGGAGGATTCAGGCGCATCATAATTTCACCGAAAGTTATAATTTTACTCATTTCCCGCCACCGCTTTCCTGTATTCTCCGGCAAGAGCTGTGATTTTCTCCCATTCGCCGTTTTGAATCCACTCTTTATTCACAAGATTCCCTCCAACTCCGAGGCCGATACATCCGGATTTCAGGAAGTCAGCCGCATTTTTCTCATTTACGCCGCCAACGGCCATGAGCGGGATATGCGACAGCGGGGCACGGATCGCCTTGAAGTAGCCCGGGCCGACCACGGACGCCGGAAAGACCTTGACCGCATCCGCTCCCGCCTCGTAGGCTGTGAGGATTTCCGTCGGAGTGAAGGCCCCCGGAAACAGCCCGAGGCCGAGCGCCTTGCCGGCCCGGATAATCTCCGGCTGGGTGGTGGGTGTAACAAGATAGTGCCCGCCGGCATTGTACGTCATGGTGACCTGCTCCGGCCGGATAACGGTTCCGGCACCGACAAGAAGCCTGTCACCGAATTCCTTTTCAACCGCTTCGATCCCGTTGGCAGTATCCTTCCAGGTTTCAGGACAACGCTGGTCGTAGGTGACTTCCATAAGGCCGATGCCGCCTTCTTCAAGGGCATGGCCGAGGCGCACCAGATATTCCGGTGATAAGCCACGCACGATAGCTACGATTTTACGCTGCAGAACATAATCCAGAGGTGTCATACCTTTTCTCCTTTGCCTGTCAGTCTCTCACATCAAAAGTGACGGTGACGCTGGCGGTAACGGAAATCTTAGCCGCCTGGACAACCGTGCCTCCTCCTGCCTTGGCATCCATCGCCGCCTCCTGGCGGGAGAAGTTGGCAATCCCGCTGTCATAGGAGTAGGAGTTGCCTTCCCGGATCTCCTCAATGCCCACAATGTGGAGCCCGGCTGCTTCAGCAAGGATTTCAGCCTTGGCTCTGGCGTCCTCAAATGCCAGCTTCAGGGAACTGGCTTTGGCGGAAGACGTGTCCGTGGCGGAGAAGGTAATGCCGTTGAGTGTGTTTGCACCGGCTTCGAATGCAACGTCAATCAGCTGGCCGACGGCTTCTTTTTTCAGAACCCGGATGGCGAGGTTGGAATTGGCACTGTATGCTGTGAGCTCTTCCGAACCGCCGGCATAGTCGTACATGGCATAGATGTTGATATAGTCGGTATTGATGTCTTCCTCGGCGACGCCGTTCTCGATCAAAGCTGTGCGAATGGAAGCAATGGCTTCATTCACCTTTGCCTGCGCTTTCAGCACATCTTTATCCCTGGCATTGACACCAAGGGAAATGATCGCCATATCTGCGGAAACCAATGTCTCACCGGTACCGTTTACAGTGATCTCAGAATCTGCAGAAGCCGTAACAGGTATGGCGAGAAGCAGAACTGCCAGAAAAACAGATAGTAGCTTACGCATGAGAATACCTCCTCAGATATATTCTTTTTTTGAGAGAACTCAGCAAAATCCTTTGCTGAGAGTAGGATACGATATTTTACCGGCGCTGTCAATCGGCGGCAGGAACCTTTACAAAAGCTTAAAACTTTCTATTTTTGTCACTGAACGCATACAGAAAAGCTTGTACAACAAGCGAAACCATAGTATAATATTTTTATCTTTTTACAAGAAATTAATCACCACCAGAAAAGAAAAGGAGAATGATGATGATCAGAGCAGAATACGAACGCTGGCTGGCCCATGATCTGGAAGATCCCGATCTTCTGCCGGAGCTGTTGAAAATCCGGGACAATGAGGATGAAATTAAAGACCGTTTTGCGGTCTCCCTCAAATTCGGAACCGCCGGGCTGCGCGGAACGCTTGGCGCAGGCACCAACCGGATGAATATCTGGGTGGTTCGCCAGGCAACCCAGGGTCTTGCCAACTGGGTTCTCACGCAGGGCGGAACCCAGACGGTTGCCATTACCTATGACAGCCGGCTGAAGAGCGATGTTTTTTCCAAGGAAGCAGCCGGCGTGCTGGCCGCAAATGGCATCAACGTAAGAATCTATGATACCCTGATGCCGGTTCCTGCACTTTCCTTCGCAACGAGATATTATCAGTGCAATGCGGGAATCATGGTAACTGCCTCGCATAACCCGGCAAAATACAACGGTTACAAAGCCTACGGTCCGGACGGTTGCCAGATGACCGATGATGCCGCCGCCATTGTTTACAGCGAAATCCAGAAGACGGACGTGCTGACGGGGGCCAAACGCATTTCGTTTGCGGAAGGCGTGGAAAAGGGGCTGATCCGCTTTGTCGGGGATGACTGCAAAAAGGCTTTCTATGAGGCAATCGAGGCACGGCAGGTACGCCCCGGCCTTGCAAGGACTTCCGGGCTGAAGCTGGTCTACTCCCCGCTCAACGGGACAGGCCTTGTGCCGGTGACGCATGTGCTGCATGACATGGGAATTACCGACATTACCATCGTGCCCGAGCAGGAATATCCCAACGGATACTTCACCACATGCCCGTACCCCAATCCCGAGATTTTTGAGGCACTGAAATACGGCCTGGCACTCGCGAAAGAGGTTGATGCCGACCTCATGCTCGCCACCGACCCGGATGCCGACCGCGTGGGCATCGCCATGCGCTGCCCGGACGGCAGCTATGAGCTGGTATCCGGCAACGAGATGGGTGTGCTGCTGCTGGACTATATCTGTGCCGGCCGCATCGAGAAGGGCACCATGCCGAAGAACCCTGTGGCTGTAATGTCCATCGTTTCAACACCTCTTGCAGACGCTGTAGCAGCTCATTATGGTGTGGAGCTTCGCCACGTGCTGACCGGCTTTAAGTGGATCGGCGACCAGATTGCTCGCCTGGAAGCAGCCGGAGAAGTCGACCGCTTTATCTTTGGTTTTGAGGAGAGCTATGGCTATCTCGCAGGACCATATGTACGCGACAAGGACGCCGTTATCGCTTCCATGCTGATCTGCGAGATGGCTGCCTACTACCGCAGCATTGGCTCTTCCATCAAGCAGCGCCTGGAAGAGATTTACGCACAGTATGGCCGTTATCTCAACAAGGTGGATTCCTTTGAATTCCCGGGGCTGTCCGGTATGGACAAGATGGCAGGGATTATGAAGGGTCTGCGTGAAAACGCACCAAAAGAATTCGCCGGCATTGCCGTCAAAGAAGTTATGGACTGCAATGACCCTGATGCTACCGGCCTGCCGAAAGCCAATGTGCTGATCTATCGGCTTGAAGACGGCTCGACGGTCATTGTGCGCCCATCCGGAACGGAACCGAAAATCAAGACGTATTTCACTACAAAAGGGAATGACCTCGCCGAAGCGCAGGCAAAGAAAGATCAGCTGGCAGACGCCTGCAAACCGATTCTCTCCTGAACGCCGAAAACAGGCGTCTGGCAGGCGAGATTAAGATTGTTGCATTCTCCCTGCTATTAAAAAATGCTTGACGTTCGTGCGAAAAAGTGTATAATCTGCTTCAAGTATTGTTGTATACAACAATACTTGATTTTTATTTGACCAAACTGCAGAATTGAGGAAACATCCATGCTTGAACTATCCAACAAAACCAACCTGCTGGAGCAAAAGACCTACCGTTACTCTCTCCAGGACGTAGAACATGCAAACCTCTATCCCGACCTCTTCAGTTACGATGAAGTGCCACGGGTGTCTTTCAACCACAGGCGTGTGCCGCTCGGTATGCCGGAAGAAATCTGGATTACCGACACCACTTTCCGTGACGGACAGCAGTCGATCGAGCCATATACAGTGAAACAGATCGTTGACCTGTACAAGCTGATGAGCAGGCTCGGCGGGCCTTACGGCATTATCCGGCAGACGGAGTTTTTTGTCTACAGCGAAAAGGACCGGGATGCAATTGCGCAATGCATGGACCTCGGGCTGGATTTTCCTGAGATCACGACATGGATCCGCGCCACGAAAGAAGACTTTCAACTTGTACGGGATCTGAACATCCATGAGACGGGTATTCTGGTATCCTGCAGTGATTACCATATTTTCAATAAACTCGGCCTGACCCGCAAGCAGGCGATGGACAAATACCTCGCCACGGTGGCACTGGCCTTCGAGCACGGCATAGTTCCCAGATGCCATCTGGAAGATATCACGAGGGCAGATTTTTACGGATTCGTCGTATCGTTTGTCAACGAACTGATGAAGATGAGCCAGGATGCGCATATCCCCGTGAAAATCCGCGCATGCGATACGCTCGGCCTGGGCGTCCCGTATACGGAAGTCGCTCTCCCGCGGAGTGTGTCCGGCATTATCTACGGCCTGCAGCATTATTCCGACGTTCCGAGTGAAATGCTGGAGTGGCACGGACATAACGACTTTTACAAAGCTGTTTCCAACGCCTCCACAGCCTGGATTTACGGGGCATGCGCTGTCAACTGCACGCTGCTGGGAATCGGCGAGAGAACAGGCAATGTACCTCTCGAAGCAATGGTGATGGAATATGCGTCTCTCCGCGGCAGTATGGACGGAATGGATCCGACTGTGATTACTGAAATTGCGGACTATTACCGCAATGAAATCGGTTATAAGATCCCGCCGATGACGCCATATGTTGGCAGCAGCTTCAATATGACAAGGGCCGGGATACATGCCGACGGGCTGATGAAGGACGAACAGATCTATAACATCTTCAACACTGCCAAGCTCCTTAACCGCAAGCCGACTGTTATGATCGGAAAATCATCAGGCCTCGCCGGCATTGCCTACTGGATCAATGAAAACTATTCCCTGACCCAGAGTGAATGCCTGACGAAGCACGACGATCTGGTCATCCGTCTCAAAGACCGGATCGATCAGGAATATGCAGGAGGGCGGGTATCCACCCTGAGCGTACATGAACTGGAAAAAATGATCGAGGAGCTCTCCGGCGGAGCCCTTCGCAGGCTGTAAAGCGGAAGGAGAAAACAGCATGATTACACACATACCGACCTCTCTCGCAGATCAGATTTTTGAGCGTCTCGAAAATGACATCCTCTCCGGTGTATATCCCAAGGGCACCGTTCTGACAGAGCTGGCACTCTGCGAAAAACTCGGTGTGAGCCGTACCCCGGTGCGTGAAGTGCTGAAGCGGCTGGCACAGGAGCATATTGTTGAAGATTGCGGGCGGGGCATGCTGGTGCTCAGCATTACCTCAAAGGATGCGGAGATCATCTACGAAATCCGTGAAAAAATTGAAGGAATGGCAGCGGCTGCCTGCGCAAGGCAGATCGACGCAGAAGGCATCACTGCGCTGAAGGAAATCGTTGATCTGCAGGATTTTTATGCGCAACGCGGGGACAGCGAGAAGGTAAAGGGTCTTGACAGCGAGTTTCACAAGAGCATCTACCGTATGAGCGGAAGCGCTGTCTATTATGATACGCTCATGCCGCTTCATACCAAAACGCAGAAGTTTCGCAAAGCCACAGTGGAGAGCACCGGCAAGGCGGCTCAGTCCGCCCACGAACACCGCCAGGTTCTCGATGCCATTACGGCAGGGAACCCGGAAAAAGCTGAAGCAGCGATGACCGCCCATATCCACAGCGCCAAAACGCGCCTGATCGAATATCTGAAACAGCAGGAAGATGCCGAAAACCGTCCGGATGGGGAGTAAGACAGGCTATGGAAAAAATCACCATGAACACACCCGTTGTAGAAATCGACGGGGATGAAATGGCACGGATTCTCTGGCAGAAAATCAAAGAAAAGCTCCTGCTTCCGTTTGTCGAGTTGAAAACAGAATATTACGATCTGAGCCTTCTCAACCGAAATGCGACTGACGACCGCGTAACAGCAGAGGCCGGGCAGGCTGCTGTACGGCTCGGGGTCGCCGTAAAATGCGCAACCATCACACCCAACAAAAAACGTATGGAAGAGTATCCCCAGCTGAAAAAGCTGTATCCCTCCCCCAATGCGACCATCCGCTCCATCATGGGCGGGACGATCTTCCGCACACCCATTACCGTCGACTTTGTTGAGCCTGCCGTGCGAAGCTGGCAGAAACCTATCACAATCGCCCGCCACGCTTTCGGAGATATTTACAAGGCGACAGAGTTCGCCACACAGGAGCCGGGAGAATGCACGCTGGTGTTTTGCGGGCAGAGTGGTGAAGAGAAGCGCCTCTCTGTTCAAAAAGTAACCGGCCCCGCCGTGTGGCTGGGCCAGTTCAACCTGGACGAAAGCATCCGCAGCTTTGCCAAAGCGTGCTTCCGTTATGCAATTGACAGCAGGCAGGACCTCTGGTTTTCCGCCAAGGATACGATCAGCAAAACCTATGACGGGCATTTCCGCGCTGTCTTTGAGGAAGAATTCGAAGCCTGCCGCACGGACTTTGAACGGCTCGGCCTGCGCTATTTCTATACACTGATTGACGATGCCGTGGCACGTGTGATGCGCTCCCCTGGCGGATTTATCTGGGCCTGCAAAAACTATGATGGCGATGTGATGAGCGACATGATTTCTTCGGCGTTCAGTTCCCTCGCCATGATGACTTCTGTACTCGTGACGCCGGATGGCAAATATGAATTTGAAGCGGCACACGGCACTGTAACCAGGCATTATTACCGCTATCTTAAAGGTGAAAAAACCAGCACCAATCCTGTCGCTATGATTTTTGCCTGGTCAGGAGCGCTGAAAAAACGTGGAGAGCTCGATGCTCTGCCCGCTCTCATAGCCTTCGGAGAGGCACTGGAGCAGGCCTGCCGGAACACCCTGAACAGCGGGAAAATGACCGGTGACCTCGCCGCCATGGCCAGGCCGGGCTTTTCCGTAACAGTGCTGAATTCCGAAGAATTCCTCGACGCTATAGCTGAAGAGCTCACCGGGATTCTGAACTGAAAAATATTATACAGACTGTTTTTCCTATACTTAATTACGCGAGTTTCCTGGTTTT
>JAGCAN010000225.1 GCA_017652685.1 Oscillospiraceae bacterium | reverse complement strand
TCTCAATCTGTACCGTGTTTCGGCCCCTCTTTTCGTGGCCGAAGATTCGGGCCTGAACGATAATCTGAACGGTTATGAGAGGCCGGTTTCGTTTGATATACTGCATGCCGAAACCAGAGCAGAAGTTGTGCATTCCCTTGCAAAGTGGAAGCGCCAGGCGCTCAAACGATACGGTTTTTATCCCGGCCGCGGCATTTATACGGATATGGATGCTATTCGTAGGGATGAGGATGTGCTCGACAATCTTCATTCTGTCTATGTCGACCAGTGGGACTGGGAGAAGATTATCCTGCCGGAAAACAGGAATCTGGACTATCTGAAATCCACGGTGATGGACATTGTAGCAGCAATCTGTGACACGCAGGATACCATGGAGTCGATCTATCCGCAGCTGCGCACGCTGCCGAAGCTTGAACGTCAGGTGACGTTTGTTACTGCCCAGGAACTGGAGGACATGTATCCGGAGCTTACCCCGAAAGAGCGGGAAAATGCCTTTACAAAAGAGCATAAAACCGTGTTTATCATCGGTATCGGCGGAAAGCTGAAATCCGGGAAGCCACACGACGGGCGTGCCCCGGACTATGATGACTGGGAACTGAACGGAGACATTCTTTTCTGGTATGATGTTCTCGGCTGTGCCATGGAGGTGTCTTCGATGGGGATTCGGGTGGATCCGGAATCTCTCGACCGTCAGCTTACACTTGCAGGTTGTGACAGCCGCAGGGAGCTGCCCTACCATAAGGCACTTCTTGCCGGGGAACTTCCTCTGACAATTGGCGGAGGCGTCGGCCAGTCGCGCGTCTCTATGCTGCTTCTGGGCAAAGCGCATATCGGAGAGGTCCAGGCCTCTGTCTGGGATGCGGAAACAGAACAGGCCTGCGAAAAGGCAGGCATCATTCTGCTTTGAAAGGAGCAAATGGATTATGAGCAAAAGAGCACTGATTGTAGAAGATGATGCCAATATCGCCGAACTCCTTCGGTTATACCTCGGCAAGGACGGATTTGAAGTTATGATCACCGGTGACGGGGCGCGGGCGGAGTCTTCCTTCGACCTGTTTACGCCGGATGTGGTTCTGCTGGATGTTATGCTCCCGGGGAAAGACGGTTGGCAGATCTGCCGTGACATCCGCAAAAAGTCGGGTGTGCCGATCATCATGCTGACGGCAAAAGGTGAGACGGCTGATAAAATCAACGGGCTTGATCTCGGCGCGGATGACTATGTTACCAAACCGTTTGACGTGAAGGAGCTCCTTGCGAGAATTCATGCCGTGATGCGGCGTGCCGATGCGGACGGGCCGATGGAGAAGAAGCTCAGCTTCGACAAGCTCACCATCAATCTTGATTCGTATGAGCTGATCGTTGATGGTAAAAAGATAGACTGTCCCCCCAAGGAGATGGAGCTGCTCTACCATCTCGCCTCTTCGCCAAACCGCGTGTTCACGCGCAACCAGCTTCTGGACGAGGTCTGGGGATTCGATTACTTCGGAGATTCCCGCACAGTTGACGTTCATGTCAAACGCCTGAGAGAAAAGCTGGAAGGTGTTTCCGAACAGTGGAGCCTCAAAACCGTCTGGGGTGTGGGATACAAGTTCGAGGTGACGGAATAAAACTCTCCGCATGAAAAGTATTTATTTACGGAATTTTATCGCCACGGCAGCAATGATCGGCCTAAGCCTCCTGCTCGTGGCTGTCTCTATTTTTCTGCTCGGACGGAACTACATCGTAGAGGACTATATTGCCAACATGCGCGGTAGTGCGGATGAGGTGGCACATCTGGCTTCTGCGGTTGCCGAGGACGACTCGCTCAACAGCTGGATGCTAGGGATGAACCTTTCCTCGATCTCGAAAGCGACGGGAAACCATATTTTTGTTGCCGATGGGAATGGTGTGGTAGTCAGCTGCTGTGATGAGCTTCCCATGTGCAGCCACCTCGGAAAAGCCATCCCGGAGGATATTCTCTCCGCCGTACATCTCAGCGGTGCCTATCAGGGGAAAACACTGCTCTCCGGCTTTTATGGAGAAGAGCGTATTCTGGTTGCGGTTCCTGTCGTTTCGGAAACCGGAACACTCGGCTATGTTGGCGTCAGCGTGCTGCAGAAGAATATCTTCTCTCCCTGGAAAACTCTTCTCGTCACGACGCTTCTGGCATCGGTGATTGTTTTTGCTGCCATCCTGTTCTTTGCTTTCCTCTATTCCAAACGTATGGCAGAACCTCTGGACGAGATTGCGGAAGCATCACGCTCGTTTGCAAGAGGCGATTTTTCCGTTCGCGTCCCGCAGAATTCCGACACCTCTTACGAAATGGGTGCGTTGATTGACTCTTTCAATAAAATGGCGGATTCTCTGGAGAATGCTGAAAAGCGGCGTACCGAGTTTATCACCAACATTTCCCATGAGCTGCGTACCCCGATGACGACGATTTCCGGCTTTGCGGACGGGATTCTGGACGGCACGATTCCCAAAGAGGAGGAAGACAAGTATCTCCGCTCGATCCGGGATGAGACGAGGCGTCTTACCCGCCTGGTTCGCAGCATGCTGGATGCTACAAGGATGAAATCCATGGCGTCCGATCCGAAGCGCCGCACGACATTCGATCTCACAGAGCTCGTTCTTCAGACGCTTCTCAGTTTTGAAACGCGTGCCACGGAGAAGAATCTGGATGTCGATCCGCAGTTCCCGGATAACCGGCTGATGGTCCGTGCGGATAAGGACGGGATTACCCAGGTGATTTATAACCTTCTGGATAATGCGGTCAAGTTTGCGAAGCCTGGCAGCTGCATCACCGTTCGCCTTTATATTGAAGACAAAAAGGCATTTGTTTCCGTGAAGGATGAGGGAGAGACCATCCCGCCCGACGATCTTCCCTATATCTTCGACCGTTTCCACAAATCTGACCGGTCCCGCAGCCTGGATAAGGATGGTGTCGGCCTCGGTCTTTACCTGGTCAAAACCATTCTCAACAGCCATGATGAAGACATCGCCGTCAAAAGTGAGGACGGCGTAACCGAATTTGTCTTTACACTCCCCCTGGCAGAACAATAAAGGAATCTGATTTATGAATAACTGGTATGCTCCCAATTCTTCCGAAGCCTCCGGGTGGTATGCGCCTCTGCATCCCGCCCCTTCTGTGTCGCAACCCGAAGAACCTTCCCGTCAACCTCGCAGACGTGCAATACGGATTATTGCGTTTATACTGATTCTTGCACTGCTTGCGTCAGCGCTCTCCTACTCCATCGTACCGCGTTCCGGAAAAGCAAGGCCCGTCATCGGTGCGGGGGACTGGAACGAGGGTTCCGAACCGGCGGAGTTCCCGGAGGATTTCGGTGATTTCTTCAGCCAGTACTATACTGCTACGGAAAATGAGAAAATTGAAGTCCGCATTCCCGGTGGGGAGGAAAGACTTGTCTTTGACCTGACGCTGGACTCACCTTCCGGGGAAGAGCTTACCTTGCAGGAGCTCTATCAGAAGTGTGCATCCTCCATTGTCGCCATTGCCGGATATACCGACGGAATGACGGGCTACAACTGGGGTACCGGGGTTCTGCTCTCCTCTGACGGCCTGGTCCTCACCAACACCCATGTAATTGATAACTGCGACAGTGCGGAAGTTGTCCTGAAGGGAGAGGACCGGTATGATGCTGTGCTCGTAGGGGCCGACACGATCAGTGATCTCGCCGTTTTGAAGATTGAGAAGGACGGTCTCACACCAGCGGAATTTGGAGACAGTACTCGTCTCTCCGTGGGTGATAAGGTCGCAGCGATCGGTAATCCCCTCGGGGATGAGTTTACCCGAACTCTGACGGATGGTATTGTTTCTGCTATTGACAGGGATATTTCTTACAATGGCCGTAATATGGCGCTCATTCAGACCAATGCCGCCCTCAACGAGGGCAATTCCGGCGGCGCACTGTTCAATATGCACGGCCAGATGGTAGGCATCACCAATATGAAAATGATGTCTTCTTTCTCCAGCATCGAAGGGATCGGCTTTGCCATCCCGTCTTCCACGGTCAAAAAGGTTGTTGCCTCTCTGGTGGAGTTCGGCGAAGTAAAGGGAAGGCCATCTATCGGTATTACGGTCGGGGAGATCCCGGCCAATGCGCTCGAGCACTACAGTATGCCGGAAGGCCTCTATGTTGCAGCTGTTTCGGAAGGATCCGATGCGGAAAAACAGGGGATTCGCGTCGGTGATGTGATTACCGCAGTGGACGGGCAGAGTGTTACCACCACCGATGAAGTGGTCGCTTTGAAAGATGCCCGCCAGGTAGGGGATACACTGACCTTCTCGGTCTGGCGCCCAGAGGGCTCTCATGAAATAACCATCACCCTTATGGACACCAACGACATCTACGGATGAAGGAAGAAAGCAACTATGCAGAAAAAACCGTACCTGGAAGCAGGAAAAATTATCAATACTCACGGGGTAGGCGGAGAAGTAAAAATAGAATCCTGGCTGGATACTCCGGAATTTCTCCGCTCGTTTCGGCGCCTCTTTCTGCACGGACGGGAAGTCAGAGTCCTCTCAGCCCGGGTGCACAAAGGGTTCGTGATTGCCCGGCTTGAAGGCGTTGATGATATGAATGCAGCCATGGCATTGAAAGGAACCGATATCTCCATTGCCCGCGAGGATGCTCACCTTCCGGATGGGGCTTATTTCCTCAGCGATATCCTCGGTGCACGTGTGGTGGATGAAGAAGGAAAGGAAATCGGTACCCTCGTGGAAATTGAAGAAACGCCTTCCGCTCCACTCTATACCGTACGCGGGGAGCAGGAACATCTGATCCCCGCTGTGCCGGAATTTATCCGATCCGTGGATGTTGAAAACGGTGTAATTACGGTTCACCTGATTGAAGGGATGTGACATTTTCTCTTGCGTATTGATATTCTGACGCTCTTTCCGAATACTGTCTCTGCTGTTCTTCATGAGAGTATACTCGGCAGGGCTGCAAAAAAGGGAATCCTAGAAATCAACTGTGTTCAGATCCGGGATTTTACCGAGAACAGGCAATGCCAGGTGGATGACTATCCCTACGGCGGCGGCTGGGGCTGTGTGATGATGGCCCAGCCGCTCAAATCCTGTCTGGATACCGTTCTGGAGAGCGCAGTGGGAAGAAAAACACGGGTCATCTATCTCTCTCCACAGGGAAAAACGTTCACCCAGGAGACGGCAAAACGACTCCGCCGGGATTATGACCATCTCGTTCTTGTCTGCGGGCACTATGAAGGCGTTGACGAACGTTTCATCGAAAAGTGTGTCGATGAAGAGCTCTCCCTCGGAGATTTTGTCCTGACCGGCGGAGAGATTGCGGCGATGGCGATAACAGATTCGGTCTGCCGCCTGGTTCCGGGTGTCCTTTCCGATGAGGAATGCTACACCGGGGAGAGCCATTGGGACGGGCTTCTTGAATACCCTCAGTATACCCGGCCGGACGAATGGGAAGGCCTCGATGTACCCGAGGTTCTGCGCGGCGGGGACCATGCAAAAATCCTGCGCTGGCGAAGAAAACAGCAGCTTCTGCGCACCATGCAGAAGCGTCCCGATCTCTTTGAAAAACTCTCCCTAACAGATCCGGAGGATCTTCAGCTCCTCGCGGAAATCAGAAAGGATCTGCAGCGTCCTGTGCTTGATCAGCCTCTTTCTGTCCGTCAGGCTGTTCCGGAAGATGTACAGACGCTTCTCTCTATAGCAGCCGATGCGCGTGCTATGCTGAAGAAGTACGGTATCGACCAGTGGCAGGAGGATTATCCCAATGCCAGGGCATTCCTTTACGACATTCAGAGAGGGGAGTGCTGGCTTGTTTTCCACGGGGAGGAACCGGCCGGCATGTTTACGCTGACAACCGAGAATTCTCCAGGTTACGATGCTATAACTGACGGAAAGTGGACACCGGATCTATCTTTCTGCGTGCTGCATCGGCTTGCAGTCTCAGCAAAGTACAGAGGTACGGATGTTGCAGCATATCTCTTCCGCTCTATGGAGGAGATCGCACGCTCTCTCGGTGTGCGCAGTATCCGCACGGATACCCATAAAAAGAATAGATCCATGAAACGCCTTCTCAACGAGTCCGGTTATCGTTACCGCGGGAATATAGTGGTTTTGGTTGAACCGGACCATGACCCTGCCCGTCAGGCCTTTGAAAAAATCCTGAAATAATACTCATTTTTATCCTCCTCTCGTGGGAGGAACTGCGTATGCGCTGGGTGATACAACAATGAATCTTACCGATTACAACCAGATCAAAGATCTTCTGACCCGACACGGCTTTCGGTTTTCCAAATCCATGGGGCAGAATTTTCTCACCGCGTCCTGGGTACCGGAAAGAATTGCGGAAAGCGCCGGGATCGATTTGTCAACAGCAGTCCTGGAAATCGGTCCGGGTATCGGATGCCTCACAGTAGAACTGAGCCGCCGCGCCGGCAAGGTCCTTTCCGTCGAGCTGGATCATTCCCTTATGCCCGTCCTCGCCGAGACCCTTTCCGGTTGTGACAATACTGAAGTCCTCTTTGCCGATGTTCTGAAAACCGATCTGTCTGCTATTGTTCAGAAGGAATTCGCACCTCTCCGCCCGGTTGTCTGCGCCAACCTGCCTTACAACATTACTTCACCGGTGCTGACAAAGCTGATTTCCTCGGAGCTGTTTGACAGTATTACCGTTATGATCCAGCGTGAGGTAGCACGCAGGATCTGTGCTGGCCCTGGAGAAAGTGATTACAGCGCTTTCGGTATTTTTCTGCAATGGTACACCGAGCCGGAGATCCTCTTTGACGTCTCTCCCGGATGCTTTGTTCCGCAGCCGAAAGTGACGTCCTCTGTCATTCGCCTTACGCGGCGAGATTCCCACCCGGTACAGGTGCAGGATGAACAATGGATGTTTTCCCTCGTTCGTGCTGCTTTCAACCAGCGCCGCAAAACCCTTGTTAATGCTCTTGTCTCAGGGCTGCCGAAGGTAAGCAAAGAAGCAGCGGAAGCTGCAGTCACTGCCTGTGGGCTCGATGTACGGATCCGCGGCGAACAGCTTTCGATCTCTCAATACGCACAGTTGTCAGAAATGTTACAAAAAATCATCCTTTGTTGAAAAAAACTGTTGCCATAACCCTCTCTTTTGTGGTAATCTAATTGAGAGCAAAAAATCCTGCCTCTGGCAGGATTTATGGATTTTTTCCTGTAAACCTATTTTATGGATAAAGAAAGGACCAGTATCAATGAGCAAAAAGTATGTCTATCTGTTCTCCGAAGGCAATGCAAACATGCGTGAGCTTTTAGGTGGAAAGGGAGCGAATCTGGCAGAGATGACCAACATCGGTCTTCCGGTGCCACAGGGCTTTACTATCACCACTGAAGCCTGCAATCGTTACTATGAGGATGGCCGCCAGATCAACGATGAAATCATGAGCCAGGTCATGGAATATGTTGAGCGTATCGAACTCCTGAACGACAAGAAGTTCGGTGACCTCGAAAACCCGCTCCTCGTTTCTGTCCGTTCCGGTGCACGCGCATCCATGCCCGGTATGATGGACACAATCCTCAACCTCGGATTGAATGACGATGTGGTAAAAGCCATGATCAGCCGTAACCCGTCTCCCGAGTTTGAGCGTTTCGTGTATGACTCTTACAGAAGATTCATCCAGATGTTCTCTGACGTCGTGATGGAAGTCGGCAAGAAGTATTTTGAAAAGCTCATTGACGAGATGAAGGAAGCCAAGGGTGTCACTTATGACGTTGAGCTCACGGCTGATGATCTCAAGACGCTTGCCCAGCAGTTCAAGGCTGAGTACAAAGCACAGATTGGCGAAGAATTTCCGACTGACCCGATCGTCCAGCTCAAGGAAGCTATCAAGGCTGTTTTCCGTTCCTGGGACAACCCGCGTGCAAACGTATACCGCCGTGATAACGACATTCCGTATTCCTGGGGCACAGCAGTTTCCGTCATGCCGATGGTATTCGGTAACCTGAATGACAATTCCGGTACCGGCGTTGCCTTTACGCGTGACCCCGCAACCGGTGAGAAGAAGCTCATGGGTGAATTCCTTACCAATGCCCAGGGTGAAGACGTTGTGGCCGATATCCGCACTCCGATGCCCATCTCCCAAATGGAGCAGAAGTTCCCTGAGGCATACCGTCAGTTTACTCAGGTCTGCCGCATTCTTGAAAACCACTACCACGACATGCAGGACATGGAGTTCACGGTGGAAAACGGCAAGCTCTACATGCTCCAGTGCCGCAATGGTAAGCGTACTGCCCAGGCTGCTTTGCAGATTGCCTGCGACCTTGTTGACGAAGGCATGATTGACGAGAAGCAGGCCGTCCTGATGATCGACCCGCGTAACCTCGATACTCTTCTCCATCCGCAGTTTGATACAGCTGCCCTCAAGCGTGCGAAGCCTCTTGGTAAGGGCCTCGGTGCTTCTCCCGGCGCAGCCTGCGGTAAGATTGTCTTCTCCGCTGAAGATGCCAAGGAGTGGGCCGCCCGCAAAGAAAAAGTTGTCCTTGTCCGTCTTGAGACCTCTCCGGAAGACATCGAAGGTATGAAGGCTGCCCAGGGTATTCTCACAGTACGCGGTGGTATGACTTCCCATGCAGCTGTTGTGGCCCGTGGTATGGGCTCCTGCTGTGTTTCCGGCTGCGGCGACATAAAGATGGATGAAGAGAATAAGAAATTTGAACTCGCCGGCAAAGTCTTCCATGAAGGTGATTATATCTCTATTGATGGCTCTACCGGTAACATTTACGAAGGCATCATCCCCACGGTAGATGCCACCATCGCAGGCGAATTCGGTCGCATTATGGGCTGGGCTGACAAGTATCGTCGTCTGAAAGTACGCACCAATGCTGACACTCCGCGCGACGCCCGCAAGGCTGTTGAGCTCGGTGCCGAAGGTATCGGCCTCACGAGAACAGAGCACATGTTCTTCAATGAGGATCGTATCCCTGTCTTCCGTGAGATGATTTGTGCTGATACTGTTGAAGAGCGTGTTGCTGCTCTTGCAAAGCTCGAGCCGATGCAGCAGGCTGATTTCGAGGGCATATATGAAGCAATGCATGGCATGCCTGTTACCATCCGTTTCCTTGATCCTCCTCTCCATGAGTTTGTTCCCACCGATGAGGAAGATATCAAGGCTCTCGCTAAGGCACAGGGCAAGACAGTTGAGCGTATTAAAGAGATTATTGCTTCCCTCCACGAATTCAACCCGATGATGGGCCACCGCGGCTGCCGTCTCGCTGTTACCTATCCGGAGATTGCTGAGATGCAGACCCGTGCCGTCATCAAGGCTGCTATGGCTGTCAACGCACGCCATCCGGAATGGGATATCGTTCCCGAAATCATGATCCCGCTGACCGGCGAAGTCAAAGAGCTCAAGTATGTCAAGGATGTCGTCGTCAGAACAGCTGACAGGCTCATCAGCCGTAATAACTCCAGCCTCCGCTATCTCGTCGGTACTATGATTGAGATTCCGCGTGCCGCTCTTACGGCAGATGAGATGGCTTCCGAAGCCGAATTCTTCTCCT
>JAGCAN010000026.1 GCA_017652685.1 Oscillospiraceae bacterium | reverse complement strand
TGGAATCGGCGGATCAACTTGGAACCAGCGTTGACCGGATTTTATCTGAATGGCACAACGGAAAACATTTTCGTATTCTGTCGGAATGCATCCGCTTTGCAAGCGGAGAAGCGAAGGGCATGATCCACAAATCGGTGCGGGAAAAGGACCTGTATATCCTGGTGGATGTGTGCAACCCATCGCTGACGTATGAAATGGACGGGTATGTAAACCACATGTCACCGGACGACCATTTTCAGGATCTGAAACGAATGATTGCCGCGTGCGGCGGAACGGCAGACAGAATCACGGTGATTATGCCCTTCCTGTATGAAGGAAGGCAGCACCGGAAAACGAACAGAGAATCGCTGGACTGTGCACTGATGCTGCGGGAACTGGAAAACATGGGTATCCACAGCCTGATTACCTTTGATGCTCACGACCCGAGAATTCAGAATGTTGTGCCGCTGATGGATTTTCTGAACGTCTCCCCTGCCCTTCAGTTTACACAGTGTCTGCTGGAGGAATATAAAGACCTGCGCCTTGACGCTGAGCACCTGATGTTTATTTCACCAGATGAAGGCGCAACCGGGAGAGTTATATTTCTGGCCTCGGTTTTCGGCGTCAACATCGGCATGTTCTACAAGAGGCGTGACTACACCCGCATTGTAAACGGAACCAACCCGATCATTGCGCACGAATTCTGCGGAGGGTCGGTGGAAGGAATGGATGTGATCATCGTGGATGACATGATTGCATCCGGCAGCAGCATGCTGGATGTCTCCCGCCAGCTGAAGGATCGGGGTGCGAAACGGGTACTCATCTTCGCCACCTTTGGGCTGTTTTCCAACGGGTTTGATGCCTTTGACCGTGCTTATGAGCGCGGCGAATTTGACAGGGTGTTCACGACAAATCTGGTTTATCAAGAGCCTGAGCTGCTGGAGCGGGAATATTATACTTCGGTAGAGATGGAGAGATATCTTGCAGCAATGATTGACCATAAATTCCATGGCGGTGCGCTGCTGGATCTTACAAAACCGGAAGCAAGAATCCGCCATTTGATTGAAGCACGCCGGAAATGAAATGTTGCCCTGCCGGCAAAACTGTGGTAGGATAAGCCGACAAAAGGATGAAGGAGACGATTCAAAATGAATTGGATTAAAGCAATACAGAAAACAGTCTTCCTGGCTGTTTTGATTGCGTTAGTGCTGACTCTTGGGGCTTGCGGAAAGACGCAGACCGCACAGAGCGCGCAGCCGGCCGCCGAGAGTGCAGAGGCTGCCGTTGAACCTTTCACTAAGGTGCGCCATGCCGAGATCACCGTGAAAGATTACGGGACGATCAAGTTGGAGCTGGATGAGGGAACAGCGCCGATCACGGTGGAAAACTTTATCAAGCTCGCAAAAGACGGCTTTTATGACGGGCTGACCTTCCACCGCATTATGGACGGATTTATGATTCAGGGCGGAGACCCACTCGGGAACGGGACAGGCGGCTCCAAGGACAAGATCAAGGGCGAATTTACCTCCAACGGAGTCAGAAACCCGATCAGCCACAAGAAAGGCGTGATCTCCATGGCGAGAGCAAATGACCCGAACAGCGCCAGCAGCCAGTTTTTCATCACGGTGGCAGATTCCACCTTTTTAGACGGCAGCTATGCGGCATTCGGCCGCGTGACGGAAGGACAGGAAATTGCTGACAAGATTGCCAAGGACGCAAAGCCTGTCGACAACAACGGGACGATTCCTGCGTCGGCGCAGCCTGTCATCGAAAAAATCACCATAACGGACTGAAACAGAAAGTGAGGAACAGAACATGAAAAAAGCAAGAACTATTCTCGCGTGGATGCTCTGCATTGTGATGCTCAGCGCGGCACTCCCCCTTTTTGGCAGCGCGGAAGAATACCCGGACTTTACGGGAAAGATCATTGAGGTTGAAAAATACGGGCACGTAGTGCTTGACATCCTGATTGAAGACTTTAACAACAGCGGATATGCCCTGGGAGATATTGTGACGGTTTCTGCAGGGAACTTTACCGGAGAGATGCCGTACTTTAACGGCTACTATGTGGACCAGGGTGAGCCGATGCTCCGTGCCTATCCGGGCAAAGATAACCTGGCCGTGTGCATCAATTACGGCAGATTTGCGGATGAAGCGGGCGTAGATGTTGGAGATGAGGTTTCCATCTCGCTGAAGGAAAAGGCCGGCGCCCTGCTACTGCAGGAAGTGAGCAACCTGGTGTATACCAACGAGCGTGATGATTATTCCTCCGATGCTGTGTTTGCAAACTTCCGGCCGGTTGTGATTGGCGGCATTGCGGATGGTGCGCTCTACCGCTCTGCTTCTCCGGTAGATAACACCTACAACCGCGCCGCCTATGCCAACGCGCTGGCGGAAGAAGCGGGCGTGAATGCCGTGATGAACCTTGCCAACACAGAAGAAGAGATTGCTGCTGACTTTGCAGCGGAAGGATTTGCTTCTGACTATTACAAGAGCCTCTATGAAGAGGGGCATGTGATCCCTCTCGGACTGCCGATCAACTTCACTTCGCCGGAATTTGCAGAGGGCATTGTGAAGGGGTTGACCTTCCTCGCCGGGCAGGAGACGCCTTATCTGGTGCACTGCACGGAGGGCAAGGACCGGGCAGGATTTGCTTCGATGATTCTGGAAGCGCTGATGGGAGCGACCCAGGAAGAGATCATTAAAGATTATATGCAATCCTATATCAACTACTACGGCATTGAAGCGGGCACGGACAAATACGACATGATTGTTGAAAAGAACATTGTGCCGATGCTCCGTATTGCCGCGGGCACCGACACTCCTGAGGACGAAACCCTGGCAGAGGGCGTTGAAGCCTATCTGAAAGAGAACGGAATGGAGCAGGAAGCGCTTGATGCGCTGAAGGCTGCTCTGGCACAGGGAGCAGACAACGCTGCCGTGCTGGGAGGAAATGCAGCGTAAGCTTTCCGTTTTTTGTGGGAGAAAAACTGAAATCAGTAAAAGGTAAGGGTTAAGTGACATGTATTATGCCATTCGTGAAACGCTGGAAAACTGCGAAGAACTGCCCGCTTCCCCATACATTGCCGTGATGAACGTAGCGCAATGGCAAGCGGAAAAAGACAGTTTTGATCTCGGGATCGATCTTGAAATGTCCCTGTCAAAGATTTACGGAACAAAAGCGGAAGTGAACTATGACTCGCTGACGGGCACGTTTGCTATCCCGGACAGGGGCAATCTTGAAGGAGATGACCATACGTTTGCCTTTGCTCTGGATGAAAAAGGGATCATTTTCATAGACAATTATGGGTATGCCGAAAAAGTAATCCAGAGAATACAGCGAACGAAACGCTGGCGTTCGCCGAGCATGGAGCGGTTTCTCTACGATTTTCTCGAACAGATAGTTTCAAGAGACCTGCAGCTCCTTGAAAAGTATGAGCGTGAGCTGGACAGCCTGGAAGACAGGATTTCAGAAAACGAGGATCCGTCGTACCTGCATTCGGTCAACAAAATTCGTGGCAATGTACGTGATCTTAGGATTCACTATGCGCAGATGATTGACTTCACCCAGGAGCTGGAGGAGAACGAAAACGGGTTCTTTGTGGAAGAGAACATCCGCTATTTCCACATGTTTAAAAACCGAGTGGAACGGCTTTATAACATAGCAGGGTATCTGCGGGATTACACAGAGCAGCTGGGCGATGTTTACCACCTGCAGCTGGAAGCCAAGCAGAATCGCATCATGACGGTGCTGACCGTGGTTTCAACCATTTTCATGCCCCTTACCCTGATCACCGGGTGGTTCGGAATGAACTTCCGGTATATGCCCGAGTTGGAAAGCCCATGGGCATATCCGATTGTGATTGCGATCTGCATTGTTATTATCGTCGGCAGCCTGATTTACTTTAAGAAGAAGAAAATACTATAGGATTCCTGGTTTTACGGAATACGAAAAGCCGCCTGAGGGCGGCTTTTTTGGTTGAGATGGATTTGTATTTTGGTGTTTCGAGATTAGATGGATGCTTCGTGATTTGTGCTGACTCCCCTTCTCTCGAAGGGGACGGAACCGATATTTTAGATTGGAAGCTTTCTTCCCTGCTTTTTCCAGGCGTAAAATTCCGCTGTCGCCGTGAAGATTGCGTCACAGGAGGAATTCAGCGCCGTTTCGAGAGAATCCTGAATCACGCTGATAATAAACCCTACGCCTACAATCTGCATCGCTACATCATTTGAAATGCCAAACAGAGAACATGCGAGAGGCACCAGCAAAAGTGAGCCGCCGGCAACTCCCGAAGCTCCGCAGGCGGAAAAGGTTGCAATAACGCTTAATAGGATAGCCATCGGCAGGGTGGGCCGCAGCCCGGTTGTGAAAGCAGCCGTCATGGCAAATGTGGTGATAACCGCTGCGGCTCCATCCATATTGATGGTTGCGCCGAGGGGAATCGAAACGGAGTACATCTCTTCATCGATCCCGAGCTCCTTGCACAGCTCCATATTTACAGGGATATTTGCAGCTGAACTTCTGGTAAAGAACGCAGTCACACCGCTCTGACGAATGCACCTGAAAATCAGCGGATAGGGATTATGCCGAAGCGTAATGCCGACAATCAGAGGATTTACTACAAATCCGACCAGAAGCATGCTCACGACAAGCACCAGGACAAGCTCGCCGTAGGTGGTGAAAACCTCCAGACCGCTTGAGGATACAGACTCATACACCAGCCCGAGAATGCCGAAAGGCGCACAACTGATCACTCCGCGCACTATAGCGGAAATCCCGTCCGCAAGATCAGCCAGCAGCTTTTTTGTGGAGTCACCGGATCTTTTCAGCAACAGGCCGAAGATGACAGCCCAGAACAGGATGCTGATATAGTTAGCATCGGACAGCGAATCAATGGGGTTGGAGATCACACCCATCAGCAGATTCCTGACGATTTCCGTCAGACCGCCGGGAGCATTGTATCCGGTAGCGGCGTTTACATCAGCAAGGGAAATGGTAACGGGATGGATGAAATTAACCAGAACCGCAACAACTGCCGCACAAAGCGTACTGAGGAGATACAGGATAATAACAGTGCGGAAACCGGACAGGTTTCCCTGCTTGGAGTTTGCAAGGGATGAAGCGACCAGGACAAAGACCAGAAGCGGCGCAATCGCCTTCAAGGCGCCGACAAACAGTGTGCCCAGCAGGCCGATCCACGAAATGCCGGGCAAACCCAGGCCCAGAATAATGCCTAAGACTAAACCTATAAGAATACGGACAATTAGGCTCAATGAATTCCACTTTTTGATAATATTTTTCATTATAATCTCCTCTTTCTTTTTATTTTGATTTATTGGAATTTTATTGGTTTATTGATATTTTATAATGTGACTGTATTATCACACATTGATTGTCACAGAAGCATCACAGGAATAGTGATAAGTGCATAAGAAAAGCCGCCTCGAAAGGCGGCTTGTTTGAAATATTTTTTGCTTCGTAGTAAGTGCGATGTCCCCTTCTCGCGAAGAGAACATTGAGCATCGCTTGAGTTGCTCCGTCGCGTGAAATAGGAGAAACGGAAAGATAGGTGCTTTGTCTAACTCAGTGGATGAACTGGAAGGCGGTGAAGCCCACGTAGATGCAAAGCAGCAGAATGCCCTGCCAGCGTTTGAGCTTACCGGTGGCAAGCGGCGGCAGTGTCAGGATTGCCATAACGGAGAGCATAACGGGAATATCCACCACGAGTGAGGCATTCATACCGGCAATCGTCTTTTCCACGGGGATCGCAAAGGGAGAAATGGTGATTGCCGTGCCCGACACCAGAATCAGGTTGAAAATATTTGCTCCGATGATATTGCCGAGCGAGAGTGCGCTGTGCCCCTTGGCAAGTGCCGTGATCGCTGTGACAAGCTCCGGAAGCGATGTGCCGAGAGCAACCATGGTAAGCCCGATGACAGATGACGGGACACCCAGTGCCTCAGCAATCAGCGTACCGTTATCAACAAGAAGCTTCGCACCGACGGCAATCAGGACTGCGCCGAGTGCCAGAAGGCCGATATCGGCCCAGATGGGTTTTTCCGTCTCCGAGGTTTCTTCCGTTACGGTATCAGGTGCAGGAGAGCGCTTCATTTGAATGACGTTAATGATAATGTAAGCCAGGAACATGGCAAGAAACAGCAGGCCGTGGACACGCTGAAATCTGCCCGTCGTATAGGCAATGCCTGCATAGATGCCTGCCGAAAGGAAGAAAGCTGCCACCGGGAACCGAAGCGTCTTTTTATCGACACCAGACGGGCGGATGGCAATCGTCAGGGCAGCAATCAGGCTGGTATTGCAGATGACGGAGCCGATGGCATTGCCGTAGGAAATGCCGCTGTTATGCTCCAGCGCAGCCTGCGCGGATACCATGACCTCTGGGAGCGTTGTGCCGATGGATACAACTGTGGCGCCGATCAGCAGCTCCGGCATATGAAAGCGGTGTGCGATGCCAACTGCACCGTCAACAAACCAGTCGCCTCCCTTGATAAGGCAGGCAAGACCGACAAGGAATAATAGTACTGGAATAAGCATAAAACATTCACCTCACAAAACAACTGCATTATACTATTTCAGGGGGAAAAGTCAAGGGAGAAAGAGCGTGTGCCTAAGCTTAGTACGCTGCAGAAGATGTCAGGAAACAGTACTGTGAGTAAATTTGTACGCGCTAAGATAATGGGATGCTCAGAAAGAATATTGTGGAATGGACAAGAAGCACCGGTTATGTTATGATACATTTATTAATGCGCGGGAGAATACCGAAAGGGGGCACCGGAGAAGGATGAATCAGAATCGGAACTCAGAGCCGCTGACCTTCCGGCAGAAGGTGTTTAAGATGGTCTCGGTCGGCGTGGTGGACGATCCGATTAACCAGAGCTATGATGTGATCAGCACACTGATGCTGGTGATCAACCTGATTGCTGCGTTTGCAGGCACGTTTGATGCTGTTGCTACACGGTTTCCCGGGCTGCTGCGCATGATCGAGGCGGTGACGGTCGCCTTTTTTGCGATTGACTATGTGCTGCGGATGTACACAGCGCCGTGCCTTTATCCGGACTCCGGAAACCGCGCCTATTTGAAATATGCGGTATCCGCCGCGGGTGTCATCGACCTTATTTCCTTCCTGCCGTACTATCTGCCGATGTTCTTCCCCGCCGGAGCAGTGGCCTTCCGGCTCTTCCGCGTGGCAAGAATCCTCAGGCTCTTCCGCATCAATGCCTATTATGACTCCCTCAACGTTATAACGGATGTTATTGCAAACAAAAGCCAGCAGCTTTTGTCGTCAGTATTCATCCTGGCTGTGATGATGCTCTCCTCGAGCCTGGCAATGTACTCCATTGAACATGCGGCTCAGCCGGACGTCTTTAAAAATGCGTTTTCCGGGCTCTGGTGGGCGGTTTCGACGCTTCTGACCGTGGGTTACGGCGATATCTATCCCGTGACGGATCTGGGAAAGGTTTTCGGTATTTTCATCACGTTTCTTGGTGTCGGGATGGTAGCTATCCCAACCGGTATTATTTCCGCCGGCTTCGTGGAACAGTACAGCAGACAAAAGCGGCTTTCCGACTACGCGATGGAAGAAGATCTCCGGTTTGTAAAGATCGAGCTGAGACCACATGACGGGTGGAACGGCAAAATGATCCGTGATCTGGAGCTCCCGGCTGGCCTTATCATAGCGGTGCTCCAGCGGGGTTCAGATGTAATTGTGCCCCGCGGAGATGTGATCCTGAAAGCTGGCGACAAGCTGGTACTCGGAGCAGAAGCACTGAAGAACGACCGACAGATCCAACTGAAGGAAATTACACTGAAGAAAAACCATGACTGGAACGGCACTGCCATCAGGGATCTCGATATCTCGCGGCAGACCTATATTGTGATGGTGAAGCGGGACGGGCGCGCGCTCGTTCCCAGCGGAGAACTCGAACTGAAAGAGGGAGATGTTGTTCTCCTCTATACAAAAGAGCGCCTGACAAATGACGCGGTGGTTCTCCCGATCTAAAGGGGAAGTTTACAAATTGTACTTTCCTTTTCAGGGGAACTGTGATAATATTCCACATACAGATTCACTTCCGAGGGGAGCAGCAGGCCCGAAATGCCAAAACAGCAGGGGAAAAAAGAAATAGCTACCAACCGCAAAGCATTCCACGAGTATTTTGTACTGGAACGCTTTGAGGCGGGCATTGCCCTTGCCGGGACGGAGGTTAAATCCATCCGTGCAGGGCAGGTTAACCTGAAGGATTCCTTCTGTACGGTAAAGGACGGCGAGCTGTTTGCACGCGGCATGCATATCAGCCCCTATGAGCACGGAAATATCTTCAACAAAGATCCCATGCGGCCGAAAAAACTGCTGATGCACAAGCGTGAAATTATGAAACTGAATGCCCGCGTCATGCAGGACGGGAATGCGCTGATCCCCCTGTCGCTCTATTTCAAGGACGGTAAAGTCAAGGTGGAGCTGGGGTTGTGCAAAGGCAAAAAGCTGCACGACAAACGTGACAGTGAGGCAGAACGTGAGTCAAAACGCGACATTGAAAGAACATTAAAGGAAAGGAACTACTAAACCATGAGCAATCCTGTTGTGACCTTTGAAATGGAAGACGGCGGCGTTTTCAAAGCGGAGCTCTATCCTGAAATTGCACCGAACACCGTTAACAATTTTATCTCCCTTGTCAGCAAGGGCTTTTATGACGGGCTGATTTTCCACCGCGTGATCAGCGGATTTATGATTCAGGGTGGAGACCCGAAAGGCTCCGGCTCGGGCGGCCCGGGCTACTGCATCAAGGGCGAATTCAGCGCCAACGGCTTCAAAAATGACCTGAAGCATGAAAAGGGCGTCCTCTCTATGGCACGCACCATGGCACCGAACTCTGCCGGCAGCCAGTTCTTCGTCATGCATGAGTTTTCTCCGCATCTCGACGGCCAGTATGCTGCTTTCGGAAAGGTAATAGAAGGCATTGATGTTGTGGACAAAATTGCATCCGTGCGCACGGACTACCATGACAGACCCCGCCAGGAGCAGAAGATGAAAAAGGTCACGGTGGAGACCTTCGGCGTCGAGTATCCCGAACCGGAAAAAGTTTAAGACAACTCACAATTGATAATTCACAATTATCAATTGTTTTATGGGGGTGTCACGGTTTCGACGGGGGCGCGGAATCATGAATAGCGGGCGGATGCGCCTGGCATCCTTAAAACGGGCACTTTTTATAAATTAAAGAACAACGATAACACTGTTCTTCTCGCTGCTTGATCAGTGAGCGTTCTGCCCGGGAGGACCACGGCCCGGGACAGGGCGTCGACTAGTGGTGAACGTGAGTACGCTAAGCTTTGCGCGTGCCACGCATCATGAAGCTACTGAACCCGTGAGAGTGACGGCTCTCGCTCGGGTGAGGGAATGTAAATAACCGTCTGCGCCCGGAGAGGTTCCTGAGGATGTACCTTCGGACAGGGGTTCAACTCCCCTCACCTCCACCATAACAGTACCCTGATTATGATAGAATCAGGGTACTGTTATTTATATCTAAAACCCCAGTATTTCTGGGCTTTTCAGTGTTTCAAGACCGATCTCGGAAGCTCCCGGGACCGGCCTTTTTTGCGTTTATGGGGTTTTAATGAGCCTGCAGCTGGAACTGTGTTCGTTGATTTTTTCCCAACATTCGATTTTACAGGGTGTTCGTACCGCATAATCTGGCTTTAAACTGTGTCGTGACAGAATCGTATACTTATGTACAGGAATATAACAATGGTGCTGCAGACTTAGTTGTTTACAGGCGTTTTTTCTTTTTTGTTTTCAGACTTCATCTTGAAATCTCAACTCTTTAAGAATACGATGCAAGTCGTTATGCTTTATTATTCTCGTCTGCGGCAAGGATGTTCAGCGTTTATCGTAGTCTATAAATTCCAGTGTGATGATTGACAGCAGGGCAAATGCAACCGCAAGCAGCATCAGATTGCTCCAATAATCCACAATGTTTTCCCAAGTATGATCATATGCGCTCTCCCTCTCTGTTGCGGAAGATGTCTCTATGATGTAGTCTTTCACCTTCTCTTCTCCGAGAAGCTGAATTACCTGGTCCACAGTCGTGTTGATATGGATCAGCTGATTTCGTATTTCCACAGAGTATTTTGAGGAATTGATGCGATCTACCAGTTCTCCGATGGTACCTGCCTGATTTGGGAAGTCCTCCTTTTGGATCTCCGGATCCCGGATCTCCTTAACATTGGGATCCTCCTTGTTGCTGAGGTAGTCCAGGATCTGTCCCATAGTCACGTCTTCTTCAATCCTGTTTCCTCTCATACGCTGCACGGTATTCCACGCCGAGCCCAAAGGCAGACTGTTGTAATCCGCCTGTGCTGCGATCAGCTTCAGTCCGTAGTTAGAGATGATGACGCGCGTGACCGGCTCCGCCCTGGCAGGGAGGGACATCATGCCACCGGAGAAAACCAGCTGAAAAATCAGTATAACCGGCATAACCGTCATCGCTGTCGTCGTCGAACGGCAGAAGGAGGAGATCCACAGCGACATCATGTCTGCCGCAAACGTGATGAGGAAGAGTGAAATGCAGAATTCGCTCACAAAGTACCTGGTGATCAGCCCTTCTGCAGGAAAGTTCACACCCACCAGTCTCATAACATACAAGGTAATGCCCGTCTGCAGCAGGCAGAGCAGGGCCTGATAGATCATGTGCGCAAATACATACGAAGAGATATGCATCCCGGACCGGTGTTCCCTTTTGATCACATCGCGTTCCCTACAGATGACCTGGATCGAATTGAAGCAGCCATTCCAGATACAGACGCATGCGATCGCCATTGCGCTCATCAGTGTGCCTTCCATTGTGGTGAAGAATCGTCTTCGGATCACCAGCCCAACCAGTCCGGCAACCATAGCTGCCATCGGCAGAACCTTCCAGTCATTTTGGTAGAGGAACATACGCAGCAGCTTTCCCAGGTAGATGGGTACCTGGCTGACACGACCGCGGTAACGCATTCTGATGATTCGAGATTCGGTCATTGCTTTCAAATCAGGCATGCTGCACCTCCAGATATCTGGCGATATACTCATCGGCCATTCCATTACCGCCTTCTTCCCGACGGTTGATGAGTTTTACGATTTCTTCCATTTTTTCACATTCGAAGAAATCTCTCGCTTCAGGAATGCTTCCATAAAAGGCCAGCCTTCCTGTGCGGGCAGTATCTTTTGCCAGCACGATCACATCGTCAAAGAACTCAATCACGCGATCCGGCGTATGAGTTATTACGATGACGATCTTCCCGGTATCGGCCACGGTACGGAGCTGTTCCATCAATTCCCGCGCCATCACGCCGTCCAGGCCGGAATCCGGCTCATCCAGGATGAAGAGAGAAGGATTTGAGATAAGTTCCATAGCGATGGAGAGGCGTTTTTTCTGTCCGCCGGAGAGCTTCTGGACTAGGCTGTTCCTGACCGGGGTTAAGCCGAAAATGTCTATGACCTCTTCAATACGCTTCTTCCGAATCTCCGGCGGCACATCCTTCGGCAGCCGCAGCTTCGCTGCATCAGACAGGGTGTAATACACCGTATCCTTGCCGCGGATCAGCTCCTGCTG
>JAGCAN010000224.1 GCA_017652685.1 Oscillospiraceae bacterium | reverse complement strand
CTGTTCTTCATTCTTGTGGCAGGTCTTGGACTCGCCCAGCTTGCTTATACCCGTAAGAGGGAGGTGCAGCAGTGATGAATAAAAGCCAGTCTCTGAGCGCGGAACAGAGAAGCAAAACAATTCTTACCGTTGTGCTGTCTGTGATTTGCGTGATTTATGTTCTCCCGGTTTTCACAGTTGTCCTCAACTCTTTTAAGGTCAACACCTTTGTCAAGACTGACACATTTGCCTTTCCAAGAGGTGAAATGTGGGCCGGCTTTCAGAATTTCGTCAAGGGAATGACCTTCGGCAACTATCCGTTCTGGAAAAGTGTAGCCTACAGCACGTCCATCACCATCCTCTCCACTGCGATGATTCTTCTGTTCACCTCTATGGCAGCATGGTATATTGCAAGGGTCAATTCTGTCTTCTGCAAAGGTATCTATTTCCTATGCGTATTCTCCATGGTGGTACCTTTCCAGATGGTTATGTTCACACTGTCCAAAACAGCTGACAGGCTGCATCTGAACACCCCATGGACCATCCCGATTGTTTACCTCGGGTTCGGTGCCGGCCTTGCAATCTTTATGTTTGTCGGCTTCGTCAAATCCATTCCGCTTGAAATTGAAGAAGCTGCCTCTATTGATGGCTGTGGCCCGCTGCGCACTTTCTTCCTGGTGGTTTTCCCCATGCTGAAGCCTACCATGATCTCTGTCGGTATTCTGGAGATCATGTGGGTATGGAATGACTATCTGCTCCCTTACCTGGTTCTGGATATCAACAAATACCGTACGATTCCGATTCACATCCAGTACCTTAAAGGCTCCTACGGTACGGTTGATCTCGGTGCAACCATGGCGCTGATTCTCCTCAGCATCATTCCAGTTATCATTTTCTATCTTGCCTGCCAGAAGCACATCATCAAAGGTGTCGCTGCGGGTGCGGTAAAAGGCTAATTCTCATAAAGGTTGTGGTTTTTAAATGATTCGTTCTTCAGGCATTTTAATGCCGATGTCTTCTTTGCCATCTCCCTATGGGATTGGAACCATGGGAAAGGCGGCCTATGAATTTATAGATTTTCTCGAAGCTGCGGGACAAAAATACTGGCAACTTCTGCCGCTTGGCCCAACCAGCTATGGTGACAGCCCCTATGCATCTCCGTCCACCTTTGCCGGTAATCCGTACTATATTGATCTGGATCTGCTGATCAAAGACGGTCTTTTGAAACGCTCTGACGTCAAGAAGCTCAACTGGGGAGATGATCCAGCCAGAACAGATTACAGTGCAATCTACAAAAGTCGTTTTCAGGTGTTACGTCTGGCTTATCGGAATGGATATACCCGTTATGAAACCGAAATCAACGCTTTCCGGACAGAAAACTCCTCCTGGCTCGAGAATTATGCGCTCTTCATGAGTGTAAAAGGAAAGTTTAACGGAGCGGGCTGGCAGGAATGGCCGGATGATTCCATCCGCCTCAGAAAACCGGAAGCAATTGCTGCTTATTCGCGGGAGCTTCAGGATGATATCCGCTTCTGGATCTTTACACAGTTCGTGTTCTTCCGGCAGTGGGATGCACTGCGTTCCTATGCTTCTGAAAAGGGAATCGGCTTCATTGGAGATGTGCCCATCTATGTTGCGATGGATTCCGCAGACATCTGGAGTGAACCGTACTTCTTCCAGTTGGATGAAAATCTGCGTCCGAAGGAAGTTTCCGGCTGCCCACCTGATGCTTTCAACGATGACGGTCAGCTCTGGGGTAATCCGCTCTATGATTATGACCGGATGAAAGCGGACGGCTTCGGATGGTGGATCCGCCGGATTGAAGGGATTTCCCGCCTGTACGATGTGATTCGCATCGACCATTTCCGCGGATTTGAAAGCTATTGGGCTGTTCCCGCGGAGGACGAAACTGCGAAAAACGGCGTCTGGCGCAAAGGGCCGGGGATGGATCTTGTAGGAGTTCTGACAGGTTGGTTTTCCAATCTTACCTTCATTGCGGAAGATCTCGGTTATACAACGCCCGAAGTTATGAAACTTCTGGCTGATTCGGGCCTGCCCGGAATGAAAGTGCTCGAGTTTGCCTTTGATGCCCACGGCGATTCTGCCTATCTGCCGCACTGCTGCGCCTTTAACAGCAGCATGTACATCGGCACACATGACAATGATACCGTTCTTGGATGGGTGGCTGCCACATCAAAGAAAGATCTTGCCTTTGCTCAGAAGTATGCACATATCACACCGGATGAAGGCTGGTGCTGGGGGATGATCCGTACGGGTATGGCATCTCCTTCCAATCTGTTCGTCATGCAGATGCAGGATATTCTGGAGCTGCCCGGTGGATGCAGGATGAATACGCCCGGAGTTCCCACCGGCAACTGGTGCTGGCGTATGCTTCCCGGTTCGCTGAACCGGAAACTTGCCGGACGTCTAAAAGACATGACGGTTCTCTATCGCCGCTACATTCCTGCACCGAAGGATGAGCGTCAGAAATAGAAAATCAGCCAAATCGGAGATAAAGATTTCCCCCGGAAGGATCAGATCAGTCTGATTCTCCCGGGGGATACATTGCTTCACAGTATTGTTATTTCCGACTCCTGAAGAGAATGATAACAGCCGTCAGCACGGGCCAGAAGAAAATAGGCGCAATACCGCCTTCCAGCCCGAAGGATGCATCGTACCAGAGGCTGCTGACAGCATCGGGATTCAATCGAAATACGGACTGGCTGGATACCAGCCCGGAATTAGGCAAGCCAAGCAGGATGTTCTGTGTGTAGTTCCATCCCGTATGTGCCAGGATGACGAACCAGATGCTGTCAACTGAACACAGGAGAATACTCAGACAGAATCCTATGGTATAAGAAGTCAGAAGGGATACCGGAGAAATGCCGCTGTTGCTGCTGTGCGCCAGCATAAAGAGAAGCGGGTTGATCAGAACAGCAAAAACAAGCCCATACCGTTTTCGCAGTGCACCCATTACATACCCACGGAAGAGCAGCTCTTCCGCGGCGCTCTGGAGAAATACACACGTGAAAGCGAATATCAAAAAAAGGGGAGAGGCTCCATTGCAGTATAAAGAGAAATCGTTACGCAGTATAGCCGGGACTGAACAGAAGAGAATAGCTGCAAAGCCGGCGATAAATCCCCATAACGCTGTTTCTGCAGTGTTCCCTGGCATTCCGGCTTTTCCTGATGAAGCAAACCCACGAAAAAGCTCAGGTTCTGCAATGCGTGTAAAGATGCCTACTGACAACAACACCGGCAGGAATGGCAGATAAGCAACGGCAAGCTGCTTCCACCCGCTGTCTGCAAATCTGGACACCGGATTTACGATCAGCACACGGGCAATCAGAAAGGAACCCTGCAGCAACACGAAGGCAGCAAGTGCTACAAAGAACACCTGGTGCAGAAGCATATTTTCCTGTCGTTCTTGTGGTTTCCGGATCATATGGTCTTATCCTCTTCAGAGCAATTTGACGGGGACCGGTTCTATTTTCTTGACAAATGATGCCCGGACGAATACAATATCCCCAATCTTGAAAATAAGGAAGAAAGATCTGTGAGCACGATTACGGAATTATTCGGGATCAATGTTTTTAACGAAGCTGTTATGCAGCAGCGCCTGCCGGAAGATGTTTTCACACAGGTTCTCCGGGCAAAAAACGAAGGAAAGCGGCTGAGCCCGGAAGCGGCAGATGTCATCGCGAATGCAATGAAAGAATGGGCTATTGAAAAAGGCGCAACCCATTTCACGCACTGGTTCCAGCCGATGACGGGCATTACTGCGGAAAAGCACGACAGCTTTATTTCTCCTGCCCGTAATGGAAAGGTTCTGATGGATTTTTCCGGACGTGAACTGATACAGGGGGAACCGGATGCATCAAGTTTCCCGTCTGGTGGTCTGCGAGCAACGTTTGAAGCGAGAGGATATACTGCCTGGGATCCGACTTCCTATGCGTTTTTGAAGGACAATGTCCTCTGCATTCCTACTGCTTTCTGTTCCTACGGCGGCGAGGCGCTGGACATGAAAACGCCCCTTCTGCGCTCCATGGAGGCAATTAACCGCCAGGGTCTTAGAATTATTCGCCTGTTCGGCAACAAAACAGCTAAAGCAATCCGTACGACAGTCGGCGCTGAGCAGGAGTACTTTCTTATTGACAGAGAAGTCTATGATCGGCGCAAGGACCTGATTTTTACCGGACGCACGCTTTTTGGTGCGCTCCCGCCGAAAGGTCAGGAGCTGTCAGATCATTATTTCGGAACCATTAAGCCGCGTGTTGCAGCCTTTATGAAGGAGTTGGACGAAGAACTCTGGAAACTCGGCATCATGGCAAAAACAGAGCATAATGAGGCGGCGCCCAGCCAGCATGAGCTCGCCTGCGTTTTTACTACTGCCAATATCGCGGCAGATAATAACCAGCTCACCATGGAGACAATGCAGAAGGTTGCCCGAAAGTATGGTATGGTCTGCCTCCTCCACGAAAAGCCGTTCGAAGGGGTGAACGGAAGCGGCAAACACAATAACTGGTCCATCTCCACCGATGAGGGCGAGAATCTTCTGGAGCCCGGGGATACTCCATCGGAAAATGCCCGTTTCCTTCTTCTTCTCTGTGCTGTCATCCAGGCGGTGGATGATTACCAGGATATTCTACGTCTTTCCGTTTCTTCCGAGTCGAATGATTGCCGAACGTGCGGGGCGGATGAAGCTCCTCCGGCCATTTTGTCCATGTTTATCGGTGGGGAACTGGAAAGTATCCTCACGGCTATTGAGCATGATGAATCTTATGGCGGTACCAGCCATGAGGAGTTCAAAGTCGGCGTTCATGTGCTTCCCAAATTCCCGAAGGACTCTACCGACCGTAACCGGACCTCTCCTATGGCATTTACCGGTAATAAGTTTGAGTTCCGTATGCCGGGCTCCATGCAGTCAATTTCGGGGCCGAATGTTGTGTTGAATACAGCTGTGGCAGAGTCCCTTCGGCAGTATGCGGACATTCTCGAGAATTCAACAGAGTTTGAAAAAGACCTTCATGACCTTCTGAAGACGGTCATTACCCGCCACAAGAGAATTATATTCAACGGCAACAACTACGGCCGGGAGTGGGAGGAAGAAGCCGCGAGACGGGGTCTTCTGAATCTGAAATCCCTGCCGGATTGTGCGCCTGCCTATCTTGCGGTGAAGAACATCAAACTCTTTACCGACCATAATGTTTATACCGGCACTGAGCTCCACGCACGCTATGAGATTACTCTCAGCACTTACACCAAGCTGATGACGGTAGAAGCATTGACCATGTTGAATATGGCACGAAGAGAAATTCTTCCCTCTGTCAGCAGGTTTTCAGGGGAACTTGCCCGTACCGCGAATGAAAAGCGCTCCTGCTGTCCGTCGCTTGACTGCAGCTATGAAATTTCGGTTGCATCTGAAGTCAGCGAGCTTCTGGCGTCTGCCATGCAGAAAACGGATGCGCTCGGTCAGGCTATCAAAGGGGCAAAGCAGATCGAAGGATCCTACGAGAACGCACGGTATTTCCGGGATGTCGTTTTCCGGGATATGGAAGACCTGAGGCGTGTCTGTGACAAACTCGAACGCATGACATCACGGGAGGTTTGGCCTTTCCCGGTGTATGGAGATATTCTTTTCAGCGTAAAATAAAGAGAAACAAACCGGAGAGAAATAGTTTTGTATCAGAAAACTTGAATTACAACAGCGGGAGGGCTCTGTGCCCTCCCGCTGTTGCTGCAGATTATTCTACAGTGTAGCCATGTTCTATGAGCGCAACGGTCAGAGCATTGCCGTGTGCTTCTCCGCCTACTTCACATGCAATGTGCACTGTTGTCTGGTTTGGCATCAGATCGGTTTTCAGCCGGTCGTGCTCAATGGCGAGGATGTTTGCTCCGGCATCTGCGATCAGCTTGAGCAGCTTTACAAGACTGCCCGGCTTGTCAAGTAATGTCACGGAGAACTTCAGGCGCCTGTGCCGTGCAAAAAGCCCCTGCTCGATGATATTCTGTATAAAGCTGACGTCAATATTTCCACCGGACAGCAGGCAGACGACTTTTTTGCCGCGTACATCGATTTTCCCGCTCAGAATGGCCGCAACAGGCGATGCCCCGGCAGGCTCAACAATCTGTTTGCAGCGCTCCATCAGCAGCAGAATAGCATCCGCAATTTCAGTGTCCGAAACCGTCACAACTGCATCAGCATATTTTTGGATCAGAGGCACCGTAATGTCTCCAGGCACTTTAACGGCAATACCATCTGCAATCGTCGAGGCAGTTTCCGTTGTGATCAGCGTACCTGTGGTAAAACTTTGTGCAATTGCATTTGCTCCTTCTGCCTGCACACCGCATACTTCGACTGATGGATTCACCTGCTTCACCGCGGCAGCAATGCCAGAAAGCAGACCACCTCCGCCGGCAGGCACGATAATCATGTCGGCATCAGGCAGGTCTTCCAGAATTTCAAGGCCAAGTGTTCCTTGACCGGCAATTACTTCTTTGTCGTTATAAGGGTGGAGGAAGACAGCACCGTCCTCCTGGCAGATTCTGCAGGCTTCGGCATAGGCATCATCATAACAGTCTCCAGCAAGAACAACCTTTGCCCCGTATCCTTCTGTAGCCTGCACTTTAACAATCGGTGCCGCCTTTGGCATTACAATTGTTGCGGGGATTTGAAATTTATGTGCAGCATACGCAACACCCTGTGCATGGTTTCCTGCACTTGACGCTACAACAGGGGCAGCTTCACCGCGCTCCACCATGCAGGCAATCTTGTTGCTGGCTCCGCGAATTTTAAAAGATCCTGTTTTCTGACGGTTTTCGCATTTCAGATAAATTTCTCCGCCGGTCATAGCCGAAAAGGTGGAAGAAGGGTCAAGCTCCGTGTGATGCAAGATAGGGGCCAGCCTCGTTTTCGCCCGCCAGATTTCACTGATGCTGATATCTGTCATGTCAGTCTCTCCTTTTTTCTACAGGATTTTATGATGTCTCTATTTTATTCCAAACAGGAGAAGATTTCAACAGGAATCAGCAGAAATAGGACGGGAAATTGAAACTAAATAGAAAATATTTGTCAAAAAATAGAAAACTATTTGTTGCAAATTAGCCATTATAGGTGTATCATAGACAAGGCGTATGATATCTTTACAATTCGCAATCTGTACCTCACAAAGGAGGAGTACCATGAAGAATAGAAAAAGAAAAAAATCTGGTAGAGTGATAGCAGTTCTGCTGTTTTTAATCCTTGCTGCGGTGATTGTTCTTGCTGCAGTTTGGTTTGGTGTCCTGAAAGATGTTATTCTCCCGCCAAAAACGGAACAGACACCTGTCGATACATCCGAAGCCGTTTCGGCTGAGCCAACCGTGACACCTGAGACGGTTGCCGAATCGACGCCCGAACCAGCACCTGATCCTACTGCTGAACCAACCCCCGAACCTGTCAAAGTCCTTTCCTACAGCTCTTCCTATACACCGCTCGGGACCGGTATGATTTCTTCCGGTGAATATGAAGGTGTTTCTTTTCGGGAAGCTACACACGTGACAGATGCGGAAGGCAGGGAACTCTCTGTTTCTGAGGACGGAAAAACGGTTGGCACACTCTCACTTGAAGGATATGTTACCGGTCTTATAAAACTTAATGATGGCCGTGTCGGTGCTCTGTCTTGGATTGACAACACGCAGAAACTCTTTATCCTGAATACAGCTTCTGATGCCGTGGAAGAGACGATCGAGCTGCCCTCATCGGCAGTCTGTTTTGCTGATGGATTTGGGCGTTACTCGTACTATTATTCTGACAGTGTGAATTTCTATGGGGTCGATCTTGCAGCAAAAACCGAGGATGTTCTTTTCAACTGGACAGCAGTGGACGTCAGCGGAACCCGTGTATCCGCGGTCAATACGGAGGACGGCAAGGTTTTCCGCTGCCTGGTAAATGCATGGCGTGACGATCTGCTAAGCTATGAGGCCAGCCTTGTAACGGTTACCGGTTCTGAAAACGCTCTTGCTGAGAAGAAAGAGCTTGTCCTTCTTTCCGGCAGCCCGATGGATACTTTGCAGGATGCGATTGTTTCCTTCAACCGCAGCCATGAGGACACACGCATTGTCCTCAGAACGCTCGACTCGGCGGCCGGAGCCAATCCGCTTGATGCTCTTCGGAGGCTTGCCCGGGAAGATGGAAAGATGCCTGACCTGATTGACCTGACCGGCATGCCATATCAGGCTCTTGCGGCTTCCGGAGTGTTGGAAGATCTTACACCCTACCTGGAGCAGGACGGAGAACTGACTCTCAATGCTCTCGTTCCTCAGGTTTTTTCAGCTCTGCAGGTCAACAGTAAAATCTATGGCACGGCGTCTGGATTCAGCCTGACGACAGTTCTCGGCCCAAGCCGTGTTTTGAAAGGGATGGACGGATGGACGTTCCAGCAGTATAACAACATAGCTTCCACTTTGGGCGACGGGAACTATGCTTTCGGCTCAGCCGATACGCAGGCCAGCTTACTCTACGATGTACTTGGTATGAATCTCAACCGTTTTGTGAACTGGAATGACCTGACCTGCCATTTTGACAATACAGAATTTTCCAGAATACTCGAGTTCATTAAACGTCTTCCCGCAGAACCGAGAGGCACGAATGATGCTGAACAGATTCAGAGCAAGGTTCAGCTCCTTTACCGTACGGCGATTTATAAACCGCAGGATGCTGTGAATGCTGCTGCCATTGTCCCGGATCCGGTCATCATCGGGCTCCCGGTTTTGGAAGGCGCAGGGAATGCCCTTACCCTGCATCGTGATTTTGCTATGACTGTCGACTGCACAGACAAAGATGCTGCATGGCAATTTATCCGAGAGAAGCTGACAATGGCCGGTCAGGCCAACAGTTGGCTATTCCCGACCAATGAAGCAGCTTTTGAAGCGGTTCTTTCCGTTGCCGGTGAACAGGCGGAACTGACGCGTACCATTCTCAACCATTCTGCACCGATCGTCGAAGACACTGAAATTTATGATCTCGTCCTTGATACCGCTGCGGATTATTTTGCAGGCAACGGAAATTCCGAAGCCACTGCGCAGAAAGTTCAGTCTGCAGTAAGTGCCTACCTGGAGTCGCTGAAAGCCTGAGAGAGAAGGCGAAGTTGTAAATAAAAGCTCGGCAGTTACCTGCCGAGCTTTCTGCATTCCAGATAATACCGTTTTTCTTCCGCATGTCCGATCGAAAAACTTTTTTTGGGGAAAGGCCCGTCTCTGACTATACTGTCAAAAAGGGTGGTTTTGTCCAATACCGGCAGCAAAATGGCGGCACAGTTCTTTCGGCTGCCCATCTCCACTGCTGCATCGTCATTGTGGATATAGTCGACAGTTCCCCCATGCACTGCAAGATAATCTCTGCAAAACTTGTCTGTACGAGCAATCAGTGCAGCATACCCTTCTCCGTCTATTTTCTCCATGCGAACGATCTGGGTACCGAACTGCCGGACAAATTCTGCCGTATCTGTTCCGAAGAGGACCCGGTGGATCGGCTCAAACACAATGGATTCGTCGTTGATATTCACAATTTCAGCCAGTGCGTATCGATCACCGCATTTTTTCGCGGTGGCAAGGCTGTGGTTGCCATCGCCCACAGCAAGCACAACCGGCGCCGTTTCCCTATACTGTGCATTTGCATCGGCTGTAAGCTGCTGAAAGGCTTGGTCAATCTTGTCGGCTGAAGCGCCGGTAATCTGTCTGCCAACGAGATGTCCGCCTCCACAGTTGAGCTCAAAGTCATACAACACCTGACCCGGCTCCACATTGTTGAAAACACAGTTTTTCGGGTCATTGATAAAAATCATAATATGTGGCATTTCCAGAGGGGCATCGTTCCTGATTCTGACCCGGGCGGGAAGCCGTTCTTCGACAGTGCCCTCCGTTGCACGGATAGGTGAAACGGAGTCCCTGCTGTAGTCATAAAGGTCAAGGTCTACCAGCCCCACCAGCCCCCGCCTTACAACACCGGAAGGCAGTGATCTCTCGACATAAATATAACTGTCGCGGACTTCTGCAAAAACGTCACTTTCCAGATATTTCCGCATGACACGGTGAATAGCTTCAGTCTCTTTCCTGATATCTTTTGCAAGATAGGCTTCCGGCAGCATCATGCGCAGCGTGCTGGGGGCACTTCCGACAAACCTGTCAAGTGCATCCCAGTATTCCGGCTCGGAAGAATGCTGATCACAGGCAATGACACTCCACTTTTCCATTTCCACCGAAGTGGATGGAATCAGGATGTCAGCTCGGTTAAAAATCATTTCGTTCCAAAAATTCGGTCACCCGCATCTCCAAGGCCGGGAACAATGTAACCGTGGTCATTCAGCTTTTCGTCAAGCGCTGCAACATAAATGTCCACATCGGGGTGATCTTCCTGCATTTTGGCAACACCCTCAGGTGCTCCGATGACACACATCAGCTTAACATGCTGTACACCGGCTTCCTTCAGGAAGGTAATTGCTGCCGAAGCAGAACCACCAGTTGCCAGCATCGGGTCAACCACAATAACATCACGCTCTGTGATATCGGGGGGCATTTTGAAGTAGTACTTTACAGGCTTAAGGGTATCCGGATCGCGAAATAGTCCGATATGGCCTACTTTGACATTAGGGATCATATTGACCATCCCGTCAACAAGGCCGAGGCCTGCGCGCAGAATCGGCACAATGGCGAGCTTTTTCCCGGCAATGCGTTTGCAGTGTGCAGTTGCAACAGGGGTTTCCACATCAACATCCTCAAGTGGGAGATCACGGGTGCACTCATAGCACATCAGCATGGCGATCTCAGAAATCAGCTCGCGGAATTCCTTGACGCTTGTGCGCTTGTCTCTCAGAATCGAGAGCTTGTGCTGGATCAGCGGATGATCGAATACGAATACTTTACTCATTGGTCAACACTCCTGTATATTAATTTATTTGGGGATACAAAAGTTAGGATTTGGGATCTGTTTCCCGCTCCAGGCGTTCCTGTCTTTCGCGTTCAGCCTGTGAGAGCCTGAGATAAACCGGCAGTAAGCTGTCAGCATTGCCGGCGGATTTCCCTATAGCTGCCATGGCCACGCCCCATGCACTTTGCATCACAAGGTTTGAAGGTGCTTCCCGCCACGGGATTCCGTTGGCAGCAAAGTAAGCAGCGGTAATTTTTGCCCCGTCGCCCACCAGAAAAACGCTGTCTGCAATCTTTTCTGTTTCACTGCGCAGTTCCTCAAGCGAAAGTGCCCGGTCTTCTGTCAGCCGAACCGGAGCACCGCCCTGGATCCGAAACATCGCATGGTATACCTGGTTTCTCCGCGCATCCATCACTGCACAGACGGTACCGCCTGCTGAAACTCCTTGCCACGCCATTGCTTCCAGCGTTGAAACTCCGATACACGGCTTTTGCAGAGCCCATGCAAGGCCTTTGACAGTTGCAATGCCAATGCGTATGCCTGTGAAAGACCCCGGTCCGTGTGCACAGGCGATCAGGTCGACATCCTCCAGTAAAACACCGGTATTTTTCAGCATGTCTTCCGCCATGGGCAGCAGGGTTCTGCTGTGTGTGAGCCCACTACACTGGATGGATTGAGCGAACAGTTCGCCATCACGTACCAGTGCTGCAGAAGCGGCTTTCGCGGAAGACTCAAAAGCAAGCGTCAGCATATGGTTATCCTCCTCGAACAGTCACCCGTCTTCTCAATCGTAACGTTGATCTCATCGCCGAAGAAAGCATCCCGTACGTTTTCACTCCATTCCACAGCGCACACAGCTCCGCGGTTCAGATAATCCTCCCAGCCGATATCGAAAAGCTCGTCTGACGAAGCCAGCCGGTACATATCGAAATGAATCAGCTCCCTCTCACCGGGATACTCATTCACAATTGTAAACGTTGGGCTCGAGACATGCGCATCAAGTCCCATCCCGCGTGCCATCCCGCGCACGAATGCGGTTTTGCCTGCTCCGAGATCTCCATACATGGCGACAACACTGCCTCCTTTGAGATCCTTTGCGAAAGCAGCTCCGATGTCTTCAGTATCTTTTTCACTGTTGCTGATATATTCTGTCAATGGATACACCTGGCCGTCCTCCGGCCGAATACAAATTTTTATTTCGTTCACATTATACCACGTCTGACGCCGTTGCGTAAAGTGCAATCTTGTGATAAAATAAGAAACTACAGTAAATCAGCATATTCGAAAGGTGGTGCCCTGAAATTAAAAAATTCAGGCCGTATATAAAACTCTTCTTTGATCGGGCGGACATTTTTCTGCTTGCCATCTGTACAGTCAGTTCCATCTATGGCATCTTTATGGTGCGTCGGGCAGTCCTTGCGATGGATGGCAGCACGTTTCTTTCCAACCCGACCAAATACATTCTCGTTCAGGTTTTTTCGATGTTTATCGGTATCGGCGCTTTCGTTGTTATGACGGTTATCGATGCAGATATTCTGGGCGAACAGTGGCGAATTCTCTGTATTGTCAATGTCGGTCTGATCATTGCGCTTGTCATTTTCGGGGCGGATGACGGTACCGGCAACAAAGCATGGATCCGCTTTGCCGGCATCGGAGTACAGCCGTCAGAAGTTATCAAAATTCTCTATATTATAGTTTGCGCCAAACAAATGACGTATCTGAAAGAGTATAAAGACATTAATTCGCTTTTCTCCGTTGTACAGATGGCGGGCCATTTTGCACTGGTCTTTGGGATGATTGTCGTTGTCTCGGCTGACCTTGGTTCTGCCTCAATTTTACTGTTTGTTTTTCTGGTGATGTTTTTCTGCCTGGGGGTAAAGCTCTACTGGTTTGCCCTGGGAGGTGCAGCGGTTGCCGCTGTGATTCCCGTTTTGTGGACGTATTTCCTTAAAGATTATCAGAAGAAAAGACTGCTTTCTCCGTACGATTCCAGCATCGACCCCGATGGCTGGGGAATCTCCTGGCAGACCACGCAAAGTAAGCTAACCCTGGCATCCGGGCGTCTGACCGGGGTGGATGCAGAACATACAAGGACGGTCTTTACCGGCAAGCATACCGATTTTATTTTTTCCACTACAGGCGAAACGCTCGGTATGTTGGGATGCCTTGTTGTTATTGCCCTGCTGGTTGTTATTATTATACATGTGGCAAGGGTTGGCCTCCACTGTGGCAGAACCTATGATATGCTTATCTGCATGGGTATCGCAGGGGCTATGGCCGCACAGATGTTTATCAACATCGGCATGTGCATCGGTATTACACCGGTTATTGGTATAACGCTTCCGTTTTTCAGTTACGGAGGTTCCTCCATGGTTACGATGTATGCAGCTGCTGGCATCGTTTCCGGTATAAAATTCAAGTTGAAACCACAACACTCCATCTATGCATAACGGAAGGAAAACCGGACAACCGTGTGAAAGGAAGTTGAAACCATGATTGACAGGCGTTCGCTGAAATCGGAAGCCTGGGAGTTCTGCACAAAGGCGGTTCCCAGTGTTATTATCGCAGGGTTGCTATATTCTCTGCTTTCTCTTGTAGTGAGTTCGCTATCCGCAAGGCTGATGGGGAATGGAATTACAGCCGGAGATGTCAGTCGCATCATGGATGCCTATCAGGACGGCAATTACAGCTATGTTCTCTCTTATGCATCCCGGTTTCAGCCTTCCGGCCTCGCTTCCCTGATCGATATGGCTTTGCAGTTTGTCATGATGATTGTATCCGCCGGCTTTGTCATCTTCATCCTGAATACTGTCCGGCGTACCAATGCTGTTTATGGTAATCTGCTGGATGGGTTTTCCATCGCCGGCCGTGTAATTCTTCTAAATGTCGTCGAAGGTCTTCTGATCTTTCTGTGGAGCCTTCTGCTGGTTGTGCCTGGCATTATAGCTGCCTATCGTTATCGCCTTGCACTCTATCTTCTGATTGACCATCCTGAGAAGTCTGTTCTCCAATGCATACGTGAGAGCAAAGAAATGATGCACGGCCATAAAGCCGAGCTTTTCCGGCTTGATCTCTCGATGATCGGCTGGCTCCTGCTCGATATGTTTATTCCCTTTGCTGCGGTGTGGACGGCTCCTTATACCAACACAGTCTGGGCGCTTTATTACGAGGCACTCTGCAATCGCGCCGGGCAGGAAACGTGGTCCTTTAACCCTGATTTGTGATTCTGCAGTTGTAATCAAATATTGGATTTTCTCTCTGCAGTTTGTACAACCTGTACAAATTGCAGAGGTTATTTTTGTACAATCTGACATTCGTGTTTTTCTTGACCATTTGCCTTCCGGGAATTAAAATAATTCTAACGGATTCATCAGGGCATATCCCTGTGAATGTGAATCAATATTATTTGGAGGTAAACCACATGAAGAAATTCCTGACCCTCGCACTGGCACTTATTATGCTTGTTGCTCTGGCCTGCCCTGCTGCTCTGGCAGAGGAGAAGTCTGAGTACAATGTCACTGTGCTCGTATGGAAGTTTGACGACACATATGGCTCTTCTGTCCGCCAGGGCATGCTGAAATGGGCTGAGATCATCGGTGATGAGCTCGGTGTGAAGATCAATCTTGACATGCAGGATGCCGGTGACGACATGGCAAAACAGGTTGAGCAGGCTGACCAGGCTGTCAGCAAAAAGCCTGATTTTGTTATCATTAACCTTGCAGAGCCTGCTGGCGGCCAGACGCTCGTTGATAAGTTCACAGAAGCTGGCATTCCTTTCCTGTTCTACAACATTCCGCCTTCTGAAGAGACCTATGAATCAGTCGTTGTAGACTCCGGCGCTTTCTTTGTTGGCACTCTGCCCCGTGAGGCAGGTGACATGCAGGGAGAAATCCTTGCAGATCTCTGGGCTGCCGATCCTGCTGCAATTGACCTGAACGGTGACGGCACTATCCAGTTTGTTGAGTTCAAGGGTGTTGCCAACAACCCGGAAGCTATTGCACGTACACAGTACTCTGAAGAGACGGCCGTTGAGCTGGGCGTTCCCCTCGAAATGGTCACTGATATTATTGTCGCTGACTGGGATACCACCAAAGCTAACGATGCCATGCTCTCTACCTGGCAGGCACATCCGGAGCTTGAGCTTGTATTCGCCAACAATGACGATATGGCAATCGGTGTCATCGCAGCTCTGAATCAGTCCGGCTACAATACTGGCAATGCCGGCGATCCTGCCATTACGGTTATTGGTGTCGATGCTACTGACGCTGCTATTGAAGCCATCAGAGCTGGTCGTATGACTGCTACTGTCAAGCAGGACGGCGATGCAATGGGCGAAGCAAACATTCGCTTCATGATGAACTGGCTGTTAAACGGCACATGGTATGAAGGTCTGGAAGACATGTACAACCTGAATGATGACGGCTGCTCTGTCTACATTCCGTATGCCAAGATCACTGGTGATTCTATAGCTTAATCAATTTCTGGGTTATAGCTGATTTTTAGATTCTTCGACTGTTCCGGCGGCTTCGGTCGCCGGAATAGTTTTGAGAGTTTTTTCTGCGAAATAAAGCTGAAAAGTGGTGATACTGACAATGCCTGAAATAAAAGAGAAACCGGCAGACCAGTCGTTTCTGCTGGAAATGACAGATGTTGATAAGGAATTCCCTGGGGTCAAAGCCCTTGACCATGCAAAGCTGCAGCTAAGAGCGGGCACTGTCCATGCACTCATGGGAGAAAATGGCGCTGGAAAATCCACATTGATGAAGTGCCTTTTTGGCATCTATACGCTTGATAGCGGTACTGTTACAATGAATGGGAAGCCGGTGGCATTTACCAGCCCCCGTGATGCTCTTGATAACGGGGTAGCGATGGTACATCAGGAACTCAACCAGGTTCTGCGCCGGAATGTTATGGAAAACATGTGGCTGGGTCGTTTTCCTACCAACAAATTCGGGATTGTAGATGAAAAGAAAATGTACGAGGAAACCAAAGAGGTTTTCGAGCGTCTTGAAATAGATGTTGATCCGAAGCAGATTATCGGTGAGCTCTCCGTTTCCAAACGTCAGATGGTGGAAATCGGGAAAGCTGTCTCTTACAATGCAAAAATCCTTGTGCTCGATGAGCCGACCAGCTCTCTCACGGAAGACGAAGTGGAACATCTTTTCCGCATCATGAAGCGGCTGACGGCGGAGGGTGTAGGGATTATTTATATCAGCCATAAAATGGATGAAATCCTGAGTATTTCTGATGAAGTGACCATTATGCGTGACGGCAAGTGGATTACAACGCGCGATGCCGGGAGCCTGACAAAAGCAGAGATCATCCGTCTGATGGTTGGCCGTGAAATGACCAACCAGTTTCCACCAAAAAACAATAAGATCGGGGATGTCCTTCTGGATGTGAAAAACTTCTCCGGCCGATATGAACCTACTTGCCATGATGTTACCTTCCAGCTGCACAAAGGAGAGGTGCTTGGAGTAGCGGGGCTCGTCGGCTCCCGCCGGACGGAGTTGCTCAACTCACTCTTCGGGTATTATAGCTGTGGCGGAGGAGAGCTTGAGATGCAGGGCAAACCCATCAGCAATGTCACAACAGATGAGGCCAGAAAAAACGGTTTTGCTCTGATTACGGAAGAACGCCGCGCAACCGGGATTTTCGGGGAAAATACAATTCTCTTCAATTCGATCATTGCCAATGTGGATAGTTACGGCAGGCCCCTTTTGAACGGGAAACAGATGGACAAAGATACGGATTGGGTTATCGATTCCATCAAAGTCAAAACGCCCTCGAAGAAAACCCACATTAAAAGCCTTTCCGGCGGCAACCAACAGAAGGTTATAATCGGCCGCTGGCTTCTCACGGAGCCGGATGTTCTCCTTCTGGATGAACCGACTCGAGGGATTGATGTCGGGGCCAAGTATGAGATCTATCAGCTGATTCTGAATCTGGCTGAACAAGGGAAAGGCGTTATGATGGTTTCTTCCGAAATGCCCGAGCTCCTTGGTATTTGTGACAGAATTCTGGTCATGTCAAATGGGCGTCTTGCGGGTATTGTTGAGCGCGGAAAGGATTTCGGCAATATCCCGGGCGAGCAGGAAACCATTATGGCTCTGGCGGCCAAGTATGTATGATGAGGTGAATGAAGCTGCGTAAAACAAGAATTGTCAGGATCATCATGCTGGCTGTGCTGCTGGTTGGCATTGCCTGTGTAGCGTATGGTGTTACTGGCACAAATATCTATGTCAATG
>JAGCAN010000223.1 GCA_017652685.1 Oscillospiraceae bacterium | reverse complement strand
TACATCGCCCTGCCACACTCTTTTCACTGTGAATGGACGATCAAAGCGCTGCGTGCCGGGAAGCATGTGCTCTGTGAAAAAGCCTTTGCTGCGAGCGAGGTGCAGGCGAGAGAGATGATCGCCCTTGCCGAAGAGAAGAAGCTTCTCCTGTCGGAGGCGATGTGGACGAGGTATATGCCGTCGAGAACGTTGCTCGCTGAGCTGTTGCAAAGCGGAGAGATCGGGAAAATTGTAGGGCTCACTGCGAATCTCGGTTATGATATTGACGCAAATACTCGCATTATCCGCCCTGAGCTTGCCGGCGGAGCGTTGCTGGATCTCACCGTCTATCCGCTGAACTTCGCATCCATGATCCTGGGGGATGATATCACCTCGATCCAGGCCTCCTGCATCCTGGCGGATACGGGAGTAGACGGCCAGAACAGCGTAACCCTCCGCTACCGGAGCGGCAGCATCGCTTCGCTGTATACCACAATTTATACCCTCACCGACCGCCGCGGTATGATTTACGGGGAAGACGGCTTTATCGAAGTGCAGAATATCAACAACCCTGTGAAGATCCTTGTATATTCCAATAACCGTGAACGTGGCGCACAGGTCCGCAGGGTGATTGAGATCCCGCCGCAGATCACAGGCTATGAGTATGAGGTGGAGGCCTGTATGCGAGCCATTGAAAATGGCCAAACGGAATGCCCTGAAATGCCCCATGCGGAAACCCTTGAGATCATGCGTCAGACAGATAGAATCCGGGCGCAGTTCGGAGTCGTATTTCCCTGGGAAAAATAAGTTGAAACAGCACAGAGCGGATACGTTGTATCAACTCTGTGCTGTCTCTTTTAGCAGACGGTTCAGTTCATGCCACCGCTCAGTGCGACAAAAGCCTTATCGCGTCTTTTCAAGCTGCTTTTTATCGTAAGAAGCAAAGAAGTCCTTCGTGTCCTTGACGATGATTCCGCCGAACAGGATCAGGGAGAACAGGTTCGGGATGGCCATGAGCCCGTTGCAGACGTCCGCTGCGTCCCAAAGGAGCTGTACGCTGATCAAAGCGCCTGCCGCGCAGATGATCATATGCAGCACCCGGTAGATCTTTACCTTGCGTGTGCCGAAAAGGAAGGCAAAAGCAGACTCTCCGTACGTGTACCAGCCGAGTACGGTGGACAGGCAGAAGAGGATCAGCGAGATAACGATGACAACCTGACCGACGCCGCCGAGATTCTGGCGGAAAGCTGTCGAAGCCAGTACGGTGCCATCGGTTCCTCCACTGTTCCAAACACCGCTGACCATGATGATGAGCGCGGTGAAGGTGCAGATCACAAAGGTGTCAAAGAAGACCTCGATAATGCCGTAGAGCGCCTGCTTGACCGGAACGTCCACCTTGGCTGTGGCGTGCACCATAGCCGAAGAACCGGTGCCTGCTTCATTGGAGAAAATACCGCGCTGGACGCCGCGCCGGATGGCGACAGCCATGGTAGCTCCCGACAGGCCACCGATCACTGCATCGCCTGTAAAAGCGGACTTGACGATAAACCACAGCGCCTGGGGGATGAGCGTAATGTTCATGATCAGAATGATCAGGCCAAAGCCCAGGTAGATAATCGCCATAATGGGTGTGAGATAGGTCGTCACATCAGCGATTTTCTTCACACCTCCGAAGATGACCAGCCCGTCGACGATCAGGATCAGAATCGCGATGACCCAGGGGATTACGGCACTGCCGCCCGCAAGCCCGTTTACAGCGCTTCCTATGGTGTTGACCTGCAGCGCGCCGCAGGAAACAACAGAGACAAAAACGGTAAAGACAGCGAATGCCCCACCCAGGATTTTTGCAATCGTCTTCTGCTTCATGCCCTGTGTCAGGATATACATCACGCCGCCACGGAAGTTGCCGTCCTCATCCTGCACGCGGAAGTGCATTGCCAGGGCAATCTCTGCAAACTTGGTAGCCATGCCGCCGAGTGCCGCTACCCACATCCAGAAGATCGCACCGGGGCCACCCACCGCTATTGCGTATGCAACACCAACAATATTTCCGTTTCCCACACAGGAGGATAGTGCTGTGGCAAGCGCCTTGTAGGACTTGATCTGTCCTATGCCGTCGTCTGTCTTCTTTCCGACATTCCAGACGACTTCCCGAAATGCGGTCTTGAAGCGTGTGAACTGGACGCCTCTCAGCCGTATGGTGAAATACAGACCAACGCCGAAAAACACCGCCAGCATGATCGGGCCGAAGAGGAAAGTACCCAGATCTCCCAAAATTTTTCCGATGACTGCTTCCATTTTCGCTTCTCCTTTGTAAAAAAATAACCGGGAGGCTCTCTGGAGTCTCCCGGCTTCTGTCTACACTGTCGGATTAGTTCACCCGAGCGCAGCAGTACAGGGCGAGAGCGCAGAGAAGAGCGCGCACCGACACATGCACATGCAGGCGGGCATGTACAGACCAGTGATATTCACATTCTGCTCTCTTGTCCTGATCATTTTAACCTCTCGAATTCCCTATTGACATAGTAGGATTATTTGTTTATACTGCATCTGCTCGATTTTGTCAAGTACAAAAGGAGAAAAACTATGAAGATCGCTTTGTCCCAGATGCGGATGAGCCAGGACATGGAGATGAACTGCCGCAAATCGCTGGAGCAGATCGCAGCTGCTGCAAAAGGCGGCGCACAGCTGATCTGTTTTCCGGAGGTTCAGCTCACACCATTTTTTCCACAGTACGAGGGTCGGGACGCCTCGGCATTCTGCATCCCGTGGGAAAGCCCGGTTATACGGCAGTTTTGTGAGGAATGCCGAAATAACAGGATTTTTGCCTCTCCCAATTTCTACATTGAAAAAGACGGGCACCGCTATGATATGAGCCTTTTGATCGATGACAGAGGTGTGCTGTTGGGTGAGCAGAAAATGGTCCATATTGCCCAGGCTGCCTGCTTTTATGAGCAGGATTACTATACACCATCCGAGGAGGGCTTTCAGGTCTTCGACACGACGATTGGGAAAATCGGCATTGTTGTCTGCTTCGATCGTCATTATCCCGAGAGCATTAGGACCTCAGCTCTCAAGGGGGCGGAGCTTATTCTAATCCCGACTGCTAATACAAAGGATGAGCCCTCCGAGCTCTTCCAATGGGAGATCAGGATCCAGGCATTTCAAAACAGCGTCAATGTCGCCATGTGTAACCGTGTCGGTATTGAGGGTTGTATGGACTTCTCGGGAGAGTCCATCGTCTCTGATTATAATGGAGATACCGTGGCACTGGCGGGAAATAATGAGACACTTTTATTCGCTGATGTCGATCTCAATGCCGCGACAGGTGCCAGAAATCGAAAACCCTATACATCCCTTCGCCGCCCGGAATTATATGAATAGAGGAAACCTACATGATACATAAAAAGTATGAACAGTTGAAAAGCTGTTTTCGTGAAGAAATCGTGTCTGCCTTCAAGGGCTATGGCTTTGTCTGGATCACGATGGATCTGACCGTGTACCGCAAGGGCAGCATGAATGAAACGCTCGGGAAAGAGGCGCAGATTCGTTGAGTTGTGAGAACTGTCAGGCCTGCAATCGCTGTACACCTTGTAACGGATGTCAGCAAAATGCTTCGCTGAATCCTCTTGAATGTGCGCTTCTGGACGTCTTTTCCGTGACACCATTTCTTCCGGTTGCTCTCGATAAGCACAATGGGCGGATCTGTGTGCTGGATCCTGAATTTGAACCGTATGCGGCCAGCCTTGCGCTCCGGATGCTGCAGCGAAAAGGCCTTGTTCAGGTGGATGCAGATTTCCCCATAAAAAACGCCGATTATAAAGGATATGAGGACTGGGCTCATGGAAGTGCCGCTCTGACCGCTCGAGGTCAGGAGGCTGTTGATGCTCTGGACTACGGGGGAAAAGAACATGCTAAATGAATTCTCCCGGACACAGCTTTTATTGGGGCCGGATGCTATGGATAAGCTGAGCAAAAGCCGCGTGGCTGTTTTCGGGATCGGTGGTGTGGGCGGTTATACCGTCGAAGCGCTTGCAAGATCCGGGATTGGAGCACTGGACCTTGTAGATGATGACAGAGTCTGTCTGACCAACGTCAACCGTCAGATCCTCGCTACCCGGAAAACTGTGGGAAAATACAAGGTTGATGTTGCTGCCGAGCGGGTGAAGGAAATCAACCCACGCTGTACGGTCCGCACCTATAAGACCTTCTATCTGCCGGAAACGGCGGCGGAATTTGACTTTACACAGTATGATTATGTGGTGGACGCCATCGACACGGTAAGCGGAAAGATCCAGCTGGTGCTGGCAGCCCAGGCTGCCGGAACGGCAATTATCAGCTCTATGGGAGCAGGGAACAAGCTGGACGCTACAGCTTTTCGGGTCTCAGACATCACGCAGACCTCGGTCTGCCCGCTGGCACGTGTTATGCGCCGGGAGCTGAAAAAACGGGGTGTCAGACACCTGAAGGTCGTTTACTCCAGGGAACAGCCCATCCGTCCGCTGGAGGATATGAGCATCAGCTGCCGGACCAACTGTATCTGCCCGCCCGGAACGAAACGGCACTGCACTGACAGGCGGGATATCCCCGGTTCTGTTGCTTTCGTCCCTTCGGTCGTGGGGCTTATCATTGCAGGCGAAGTTGTAAAGGATCTGGTGAAGATATGAGCAGAGAACTGGAAAAATACCAGCTTGTGGAACAGAGCATCAACAAGAAATTCCGCAAGACGATCTGGCGTCCTTTCGTTAATGCCGTCAAGCAGTATGAGCTGATTCAGACCGGGGACAGAATTGCCGTCTGCATCTCCGGCGGGAAGGACTCTTTTCTGGACGCCAAACTTCTGCAGATGCTTCAGCGGCACAGCGATGTGCCCTTTGAGCTGGTCTTTCTTGTGATGGATCCGGGTTACAACGAGGATAACCGCAAAAAGGTCGAGGATAATGCAAGGATCCTGAACATCCCCATTCAGATCTTTGACACCGATATCTTTGATGTCACAGCCACAGTGGGCGGCTCGCCCTGCTATCTCTGCGCCCGCATGCGTCGCGGTTATCTTTACAGCAAGGCCAGGGAATACGGTTGCAACAAGATCGCACTGGGCCATCACCTGAGCGACGTGATCGAGACAACCCTCATGAGCATGTTTTACGGCTCCCAGCTGCAGGCCATGCTGCCCAAACTCCACAGCCAGAATTTTGAGGGCATGACGCTGATTCGTCCTCTTTATTGTGTCCATGAGGAGGATATTCTCGCCTGGAAGCGATATAACGAGCTGGACTTTATTCAATGCGCCTGCCGTTTTACGGAAAACTGTTCGCTTCCAGATGATGATTCCGGCGGCAGCAAACGCAAAGAGATAAAGATCCTGATTCGCCGGCTGCGCAAGGACAATCCCAATATCGATCGGAGTATTTTCAATGCGATCCACGCCGTGCACATCGATACCTTTCCCGGTTACAAGAGAGACGGTGAAATACACAGTTTTTTGGAACAGTTCCGGAGAGAAGAAAACGATTGAAAAAAAGTTGTTGACAAGAACAAAACCCTGTGGTATAAACATATAAACATAATAGGTTGATATGTAAAAGCAGATGACGATTCAATTTGTTTTTATGCAAGGAGAAAACTCGATGACAAACCAACTCTACATGAGCATGATGTGTTGTGACATGCGCTGGATGATGCGCATGCGATTCGTCGTGCCCACATGAGTTCTCCGAGTATTTCATCTCTTGATCCGGAGAGTCCCATGGGGCTCTCCGGTTTTTTTATTATGTAAAAAAGGATGTGCTTTTGTGAACAATCAATTCCCCCATCTGGTCCGACACAATTTCCGTTTCGAACGAATGCAACCTCTGACTTGAGAGATTTCTGAAAAAATCCCCATAAACATAAAAATAATAGAAATTAAGAAAGAGGTTACATTATGTCTAACTATAAATTTGAAACGCTGCAGCTGCATGTCGGTCAGGAACAGGCCGATCCCGCAACGGATGCCCGTGCGGTTCCTATCTACCAGACTACATCCTATGTGTTCCACAACTCTGCCCATGCGGCGGCCCGCTTTAACCTGACAGATGCCGGAAACATCTATGGCAGACTCACAAATTCCACGCAGGACGTGCTGGAAAAACGCCTTGCCGCGCTGGAAGGCGGTGTTGGTGCGCTGGCACTTGCTTCAGGTGCTTCCGCTGTGACTTACACGATTCTCGCTTTGGCGCAGAAGGGTGACCACATTGTTTCCCAGAAGACGATCTACGGAGGCAGCTATAATCTGCTTGCTCACACCCTTCCGCTTTACGGTATTGAAACCACTTTTGTGGATGCTCACAATCTTGAGGAGGTCGTGGCTGCCATCCAGCCAAACACCAAGGCCATTTATCTGGAGACTCTGGGCAACCCTAATTCCGATATTCCTGACATTGACGCGATTGCAGACATCGCCCATGCGCATGGTATCCCTCTTGCTATCGACAATACGTTCGGCACGCCTTATCTGATCCGCCCCATCGAGCACGGGGCCGACATCGTGCTGCACTCTGCCACCAAGTTCATCGGCGGCCATGGTACGACGCTGGGTGGTATTGTCGTAGACTCCGGAAAGTTCGACTGGAAAGCGAGCGGCAAATTTGCTCCTATCGCAGAGGCAAATCCCAGTTATCATGGTATCTCTTTTGTAGATGCGGCAGGCCCTGCTGCCTTTATCACGTATCTGCGTGCTATCCTTCTGCGTGACACCGGTGCGGCAATCTCTCCCTTCAACGCCTTCCTGCTGCTGCAGGGAGTGGAGACCCTCTCCCTGCGGCTCGACCGCCACGCTGAGAACACCAAAAAGGTAATCGAGTTCCTCGCCGGGCATCCTCAGGTGGAAAAGGTCAATCATCCCTCGCTCCCGGATCATCCGGACCATGCACTGTTTGAAAAGTACTTCCCCAACGGGGGCGCATCCATCTTTACCTTTGATATCAAGGGCGGTGTAAAGGAAGCCCACGCCTTTATCGATGCGCTGGAGATCTTCTCGCTGCTGGCGAATGTCGCGGATGTGAAGAGCCTGGTCATTCATCCGGCTACGACCACGCACTCCCAGCTTTCCGTCGAAGAGCTGGAGGATCAGGACATTCACCCCAACACCATCCGGCTGTCCATCGGCACCGAGCATATCGACGACATTCTTGCTGATCTTGAAAAAGGCTTTGCCGCCGCGAAAAATCTCTGATCGTTAAGGAGAGGTTCTATGAACTTCTATGTGCAGCGAGCTGTGCTGGATGCGGGTGTGAAGATCCTCTTTGCTGCGGTATACGACATTGACAACCATGGGGAAGACCCGAACTGGGCTGTCTATCGTGATCAGCGCCTGCAGGAGCTCTATGAGGAATACAAAGACCTGGATATCCACACCGACCCGATCCTGGAGGGCTTTAACCTCCTGCATGACAAAACGGGTGTGAAGCGGCGCAAGAACATCCCCGCCAGCGAGAATCTGATCAAGCTGCTGAAAAAGAATCAGGGAATGTTCTTCATCAATCAGGCGGTGGATATCTATAATCTGATCTCGCTTGAGAGCAAGCTTGCGCTCGGCGCGCACAATATTGACCGGGTGGACGGGGATTTCACACTGCGTTTTACCGATGGGAGCGAGCGCTTCGTGCCGATCGGCCAAACTGAGCCGATCCCTGTCGCCCCGCACGAATATTCCTACTGTGACGATGCCAACGAAGTGCTCTGCCGGCTGGAAATCCGGCAGGTGGAGAAGACCAAGGTGGACGAGGACGCGCAGAACATCTGTTACATTGTTCAGGGCAACGAGGCCACGCCGGACGCATTGCTTTACGATACCGCACAGCGGATCGTGAAGTTGACCACCCGCTACTGCGGAGGGAGCGGTAAAATCATTATACCGACCGTAAAAGAATAAGAAGGAAGACAAAACATGATACTCTTGACAAAACGATGTCGGCCCCAAATGAACTGACCGACAACACACAAATCAAAATAGAATAAAAAAACAATTCAGGAGGAAAATATAAATGTCTACCATCTTTACGTCCGCCGATCAGCTGATCGGAAAGACCCCGCTGCTTGAACTGACCAACATCGAAAAGGAAGAAGGGCTTGAGGCCCGTATCCTTGCCAAGCTTGAATATTTTAACCCCGCCGGCTCCGTAAAGGACCGCATTGCAAAAGCCATGATCGACGACGCCGAGGAAAAGGGCCTGCTCAAGCTCGGCTCGGTCATCATTGAGCCGACCTCCGGAAATACGGGTATTGGGCTTGCTTCTGTGGCAGCTGCCCGCGGATACCGCATCATCATTGTCATGCCGGAAACAATGAGCGTCGAGCGCCGCCAGATTATGAAAGCCTACGGCG
>JAGCAN010000222.1 GCA_017652685.1 Oscillospiraceae bacterium | reverse complement strand
GCTCCAACGTCCTCTACTTCGAGCTGGCGGACGGCTGCACCTTTATCATCCGGCCTTCCGGCACCGAGCCGAAGATTAAAATCTATATCCTTGCACGCGGAGCAGACCAGGCTGCCTGTGAAGAAAAGATCGGGCAGTATGAAAGCTATGCGGAGGCTCTCGGGAAATGAACAAATCCCGTATCAGCCTGCTGGAACTGTTTCTGACGTTTGCAAAAGTCGGTGTGATGACGTTTGGCGGCGGCTATGCTATGCTCCCCATCCTCGACCGGGAACTGATTGAAAAACGCGCCTGGGCAACCAATGAAGAGCTGATGGATTATTATGCGGTAGGTCAGTGCACGCCGGGGGTCATTGCCGTCAACACGGCCACCTTCATCGGGAACAAGCTTGCCGGGCCGATCGGAGGGGTTATCGCATCGCTTGGCGTTGTGTTTCCGTCTGTCGTGATTATTACGCTCATTGCCGGCATCCTTACCAGTTTTGCGGACATTCCCGCCGTCAAAAGTGCTTTTGCCGGTATACGCGTATGTGTCTGTGTGCTGATCTTCAATTCCGTGCTGAAGCTCTATAAGAGCGCTGTGATTGACAAGGCTGCACTTGTGATCTTCGGTGCGGTGCTTGTGTGCTCCTTCTTCTTTAAGGTCTCGCCGGTCATTCTCGTGGTGACCAGCGCGGTTCTTGGCATCCTGCTTACGATGTGGGGGGTGCGCGGCAAATGATTCTTCTCTCACTTTTCTGGGAATTCTTCAAAACAGGTTTGTTTGCGACGGGAGGCGGGATGGCGACCCTGCCTTTCCTCTACCGGATGTCGGAGACAAAAGGCTGGTTCACGGCGGCTCAGCTTGCGGATATGGTTGCCGTTTCCGAGTCTACACCCGGCCCCATAGGCGTGAATATGGCGACGTATGTTGGCTACACAACAGCAGGCATCCCCGGCTCTCTGATCGCTACCATCGGCCTGATCACACCGAGCATCATCATCATTCTGATTATCGCCCGCATTCTGCAGAAGTTCCGTACCAACAAAACGGTAGATGCAGCATTTTACGGTTTGCGCCCCTGTTCCGTGGGGCTGATCGCTGCAGCGGGGCTTCTCGTCGTAAAGATTGCTCTTTTTACTCTGGACCACTATGCCGAGACGCATGTGCTTTTAGACGCTCTGAATCTCAAAGCCATTCTGCTCGCCGCTGTGTTGCTGTTTCTCACCCGCGGTGTGAAACAGGTGAAAAAGCTTCACCCCATTTTCTTCATTCTCGCGTCCGCTGTCATCGGTATAGTATTTAAATTCTAATATGAAATAATAAAAGGAGAAAAGAAATGGCTACTGTCAAAAAAACCGCATCCACTGCGGCAAAGAAGCCCGCGACCTCCTCTGCAACAAAGAAAACTACTGCATCCACTGCGGCAAAGAAGCCAGCAGCGTCTGCTGCTGCAAAGAAACCCACTGCATCTTCCACAGCTGCCAAAAAACCAGCTGCTACCGCAGCCGCAAAGAAGCCGGTGGCCTCCGCTGCTGCAAAACCGGCTGCCGCTGCGAAAACTACGGCTCCTTCTACCGTAAAGCTCACTGCCGCTGAAAAGAAGCTGCTCGAAGCGTACCGCGCAGCCACTCAGGAAGCAAAGGACGCCGCCATGGCAATTCTTGCCCCGGAGAAGGAAGAAGAATCCGGCAACGCTTTGGTCTCCCTCCTCTCTGCCCTTGCAGATGCGCAGAATGGGCAGCAGGCTGCACCGTCCTCCGGCAATGACGGGGGGCTTCTCGGCACACTGCTTGCCGGTGCAGGCAATGCTTCTGGCGGCAATGGCGGCAGCCTTTTGGGTTCGCTCCTTTCCGGTATGGCTTCCAATACCGGAAATGCCTCTTCTGTTTCTGAGGAAGACAATTCCGGAGGCGGGCTCGCATCGCTGCTTATGGGCTTCCTCAAATAACCTGCGCTGCATAAAACAATCCCGGTGCAAGGATTTCTGCACCGGGATTGTCTTTATATACTATTAAATAATCAGGAAACGCTCAGTCGTTGCGGTCCTTTTTAAAATCCGGGATAAAAGCGGTGCTGAGCCCCATGTCGTGCAGGCGGAGCTTCATACGGCTTGGTTTTTTGTTGCACATTGCCGTGCGCAGTTCATCATCCGGGACAAACTTGTAATAAGAAGAGCAGAAAGAATCGAACATGTCGCGGTTATCCGGAGTAATTTTGCCGGCCAGCATAAAGGCGCAGACAACAGCGCCGACAGCAAAACTGATCTTCAGATACAGCGGGCAGAAGAAAAGGACTACTCCGCAGATGATCAGGCACAGAATCGCCATTACAACCGTGGAAATAACGGTGTATCGTTTCGCTCCGGGAGCGATCAGATCTTCCTGGGTTTCCTCCATCTGGCGAATTAGGGGAAAGGCTGTCACAAAGTTAAAGATAAGCTGCCGCCCGAAAAGATAGTAGCCGATCCAGCCGACGAAAACAAGAACTGCTGACCAAATAATCTTCATTGCCATGAGAGAAACGCCTCCGTATACATGAGTGTTTTGTATCTTATCACATCTCGCAGACAGTTTCAAGAGAAGTTCAGCAGGAAAAATCTTCAAAGTTCCTCTTTCTTTTTTTTGCATAACATGCTACAATAACATGAATATTTGTTCATTCAGTTGAGCAAATATTCATCGGCCGCATAAGGCCGGGTTATATTGGACTGTTAAAGTCATTCTCCGGAGGTACCTCATGGCAGATCTGTATATTTCCCGAAAAATGGATAAGGGAACAATCAATATTTCTGAAGATGTTGTGGCTTCTCTGGTTCGCAGCGCCGTTGTTGAGACGGAAGGCGTTGCGGAGCTGGCGAATGCTGTGAGCTTTGATGATGCCGAAACCGGCACAAAAAAGAGTATCAGAGGCGTGAAGGTCCGCTTCAAGGAAGAAGTGATCCTTGCAGATGTGGCAATTACGGTGAAATACGGCGGTAATATTCTCGACGTCGCAAAAAAGGTGCAAGAGAATGCCCTTGCCGCGATCCAGACTTCTACGGGATTTGAAGACGCATCCGTCAACGTCCATGTTGCCGGCGTTGCATTTTGAGGTTTGCCGGATATGACAAGAGATACGGCGCGCGAAATTGCCATTCAGATCGTTTTCGGCGCTTCCCATTCGGAGGAAGATCCGAGTGTTTTTCTCGAACGTTTTTTCTCCGAAGAACATTTCTGTACGCTCTCGGAAGAAAACGAGTTATTCACGGAGCTTCCGGAGGGATCCTTTCTGGAGTATATCCGTTCGGTTGTAGGCTCTGTTTTTGAGCATCTGGATGAGATCGACGCATCGATCCAGAAGTATTCCAGATCCTGGAGTGTAAAGCGGATTTCCGGCACAGCCCTTGCTGTTCTTCGTGTTGCAATTGCGGAGATTCTCTATCGGGAAGATGTTTCCCTTGCTACTGCGATCAACAGCGCTGTGGAAATTGATAAAAAATATGATGACGCCGAGACGGTTGCTTTCGTCAACGGAGTGCTCGGCGGATTTGTGCGCGGCGAGAATCTTGCCTGATCTTCTGTAGTTTTACGGATTGGGAAAGAAGCATGGAAAGAGAAGTCTTTACTGTCTCCCGCCTGAACAATCTGCTGAAAGACTGTATTGAATCGGAACCGGCTTTCAGCAACATCTGCGTCATCGGGGAGATTTCCAATTATAAGCTGTATCCTTCCGGACATCATTACTTTTCTCTGAAGGATGCGGAAAGCACCCTGAGCTGTGTCCTTTTCAAAAGCAGCGCCCGAACGCTGCGCTTCCGTCCGGAAACCGGGATGCAGGTTCTCTGCGTCGGCAGGGTTTCCTTTTATCCGAGGGACGGAAAAGTCCAGTTCTATGTCAATGCCATGATGCCTGCTGGAGCAGGCGATTTGCATGTTGCCTTTGAGCAGCTGAAGGCCAGGCTGGATGCTGAAGGGCTCTTTTCATCATCGCATAAGAAGCCGCTTCCTGCCTTTCCCGGCAGGATTGCCCTGGTCACGTCACCAGCCGGAGCAGCTGTGCGGGATATGATCCGCATTCTCGGAGTACGATGGCCAGCAGCAGAAGTTCTTGTTGTTCCTGTCCGTGTACAGGGAGAGGAAGCCCCCGGGGAACTGAGTGCAGCGATCCGGCTTGTCAACGAGCATGCGCTTGCCGATCTGATCATAACGGGGAGGGGTGGAGGTTCATCTGAGGATCTTTGGGCTTTTAACGATGAAACTCTGGCGAGGACCATTTATGCTTCCCGCATTCCCGTGATCTCCGCGGTTGGTCATGAACCGGATGTGACGATTGCCGATTATGTGGCAGATGCACGTGCTTCTACACCTTCCAACGCAGCTGAGATCGCTGTGCCCGATCGTCTGGAGTTGACTGCTGCTCTTGAAAGCACCCGGATTCGCTCCTGTCAGGCAATCCGCAAAAAGCTGGATACCTGCCGGAAAGCAGTTGAAGCCTTTGCATCAAGGCGTGTCCTTACGGAGGCCGGAGAGTTTCTGAACCTCAGGAGGATGGATCTGGATCTCCTGCGCGAGAAGCTGCTTGCTTCACAGACGAAGATTCTCTCTGAAAAGAAGCACCGATTTTCCGTAATTACAGCATCTTTGGATGCACTTAGCCCTCTGAAGGTGCTTGCGCGAGGCTATACGGCAGCTTTTGACGGGAACAGGAAAGTCGTTCGTTCTGCCTTAGGGCTTGTTCCCGGTGATACGCTTGATCTCCTTTTTACAGACGGGCGTGCCCTCTGCACAGTCGATGCTGTGCACGAAAGTTCGATACAATGAAAACCGATTGATTCGGAAGGAATCCTGTATGGCAAAAAAGAAGCTGAATTTTGAAGACTCTTTAAAACGTCTGGATGAGATTGTGAAGCATCTGGAATCCGGTGACCTTCCTCTTGAGGAATCCCTTGCCTGTTTTGAGGAAGGCACGACGCTCGTGGCTTCCTGTAACGCTATGCTGGAAGAAGCGGAGCAGAAGGTTTCAATTCTTCGTGTTGGGAAAGACGGCGAACTGACGGAAGAACCTTTTCCGGAGAATGAAACATGAAGTCCCTGAATGACTACAGAGAACTGACAGAAGAATATCTGCAGCATGTCATTTCCGTGCCGGCCGGGGACGGAGCCGGCCTTGCAGAATCCATGCGCTACAGCCTCCTTGCAGGCGGCAAACGCATTCGTCCGGTTCTGTCACTGGCTTTCTGCGACTCGCTTGGCGGGGATATAGGCGCGGCGCTTCCGGCTGCATGCGCCCTGGAGCTGATCCATACCTACAGCCTGATCCATGATGATCTGCCCTGCATGGATGATGATGTTCTGCGTCGCGGCAAGCCGACCAACCACGTGGTGTATGGGGAGTGTACCGCTACACTTGCAGGAGACGCGCTGCAGAGCCTCGCTTTCGAAACGTTGCTTTCATCTCCTCTTCCGTCGGAGTGCCTGGTTCGCTGTACGAAGATTCTGGCTGAAGCAGCCGGCTATCAGGGGATGTGCCGTGGTCAGTTTCTGGATATGGCAGGGGAGGGCTGCATCCTTTCAACGGAACAGCTCACGGAGATCAACAACTGTAAAACAGGTGCCCTGCTTTCTGCAGCCTGTGCAATCGGAACGGTTGCAGGGGGCGGCAATGAAACGCAGATTCGTGCTGCGTCCCGTTTCGGCAGGCTCCTCGGGCTTGCCTTCCAGATTCGTGACGATGTTCTGGATGTCATTTCAACCGATGCCGAACTTGGAAAAACGGTTGGGTCCGATGTCCAGGAAAAGAAAAACACCTATATGTCTCTTCTCGGGCTGGAGGGCTGCAACGCCGAAATTGAAGCGCTGACGGCTTCTGCTGTTTCCGTTCTGGAAGAGAATTTTCCACAGACAGAATTTCTGGCCGAGCTGGCCAGGTCTCTGGCAAAAAGAAATCACTGAGGATATACCATGCTGGAAGCAATTCATTCCCGCGAAGATCTCTTAAAACTGAATACTCTCCAGCTGGAGGAACTGAGCCGCGAGATTCGTACACTCCTGGTGGATACCGTCTCCGTAACGGGTGGGCACCTGGCGTCCAATCTCGGCACTGTGGAACTTTCTATTGCGCTCAATCGCGTATATGATGCTTCAAAAGATCGGATTTTGTTCGATGTCGGGCATCAGTGTTATACGCATAAAATACTGAACGGGCGGTTGGAACAGTTTCATACCCTCCGACAGTTCGGAGGCATTTCGGGATTTCCGAAGCCTTACGAGAGTGAGGCAGACGCGTTTATTGCCGGCCACGCATCCGATTCTGTTTCTGTGGCGCTCGGTATGGCCAAGGCGAGGACGCTTCTGCACGAGGATTATGACGTCTGTGCTGTCATAGGAGACGGTGCTTTGACCGGAGGGCTCGCCTACGAAGGAATCGAAAATGTTGCTGCGAGCCTTGAGCCGATTGTCATTATCCTCAACGATAATGCCATGTCTATTAATGGAAATGTTGGAGGAATGACCAAGGCACTCAGCCGGATGCGTTTGAGTGAAGGTTATGCCGGGTTTAAGAAACGTTACCGCGCTGTAGTCGGGATCGATTCCGACCTCTATCGCTTCGGTCATCGTGTTAAGGAAGAGCTGAAGAAAAAGCTCTTTGCCGGCAATATGTTCTCGGCTCTGGGCCTGAATTATCTTGGCCCGATTGACGGCCATGATATTCGGGAGCTGGAAAGCGCGATTCGCCTCGCCAGATCTCTCCGCATGCCGGTTCTCTTGCACGTCGTTACGGTCAAAGGAAAGGGCTGCCACTATGCCGAGGCCCATCCGGACATCTATCACGGCATCGGCCCCTTCAACAAAGTAAGCGGAAAGCCGCTCTCCGTCACCGAAGGGTTTGGGGACTGTATGGGCAGGGAACTGTGTATGCTGGCGGCTTCGGATGCCAGGATTACGGCGATTACAGCTGCCATGTCTGACGGAACCGGTCTCTTTGACTTTTCCCAGCACTTCCCAAACCGTTTCTTTGACGTCGGTATTGCAGAAGGCCATGCGGTTTCTATGGCAGCCGGCATGGCAAAGCAGGGCCTCCTGCCGGTTTTCGCTGTTTATTCCAGTTTTCTGCAGCGGGCATATGACATGCTTCTGCATGACGTGGCTCTGCAGAAGCTGCACGTGGTTTTCTGTGTTGACCGTGCGGGAATTGTCGGAAGCGATGGCGAAACCCATAACGGTGTATTTGATATTGCTTTTCTCTCAACAGTCCCGGGAATGACAATTCTTTGTCCGGCTTCTTTTGCTGAGCTCCGTTCCATGCTGCGAATGGCAATCTATGAACTGGAAGGTCCCGTGGCCATCCGTTATCCGCGCGGCGGAGAAGGCTTGTATTCGGAAGAGAACACTGCACCGGAGACGCTGCTTCGAGAGGGTGACGCATTGACACTCGTCTCCTACGGCACTATGATCAACCATGTGCTTGCCGCAGCTGAAGTGCTTGCAGAGAAAGGAACTCGTTGTGAGGTGGTGAAGCTCGGAGCAGCAGCACCGCTGAAAACCAGTCAGGTCCTGAACTCCCTTCGAAAAACAGGGGTTTTCCTGATGGCAGAAGATGTATGTGCACCAGGATGCCTCGGGGAAAGAATCCTTGCTGACGCTGAGAAGCATGGAATTTCATTGAAGGGGAGCCGGCTTCTGAATCTCGGAGAAGGAATCCTCCCGCAGGGATCCGTGAAGGAACTTCAGCACGCATGCGGGTTGGATGAAGATGGGATTGTTCGTGCGGCGCTGCGGTTGCTTGGCAGAGATAAGGAAACGCATGAGTAAAGTAAGGCTTGACCAGCTGCTTTTTGACAGGGGATTTGCTCCCAGCAGGGAAAAGGCGCGTGCGATGATTATGAGCGGTTGTGTGTTTCTGGATGGGCAGCGTGCCGATAAACCGGGACAGCAGGTTCCATTGGAAACAGAGCCGGATGTACGCATGAAAGAACTTCCGTTTGTCAGCCGCGGCGGATATAAACTGGACAAGGCAATTCGTGTTTTTCCGATTGACCCGGAGGGGAAGCGCTGTATTGATTGCGGTGCATCAACGGGTGGCTTTACCGATGTGCTGCTGCAGCACGGTGCGGAAAAGGTCTATGCGGTGGATGTTGGATACGGGCAGCTTGCCTGGAAGCTTCGCACAGATCCCCGTGTAGTCAGCCTGGAGCGCACCAATCTGCGCTATCTTACAAAAGAGCAGATTCCGGAAGAGCTGGATCTCGCGGTATGTGATGTTTCGTTTATTTCACTGAAGCTTGTGATGCCCGCTGTTGCTCCGCTTCTGAAAACCGGTGCGGAAATCATGTGTCTGATCAAACCGCAGTTTGAAGCCGGCAGGGAACTTGTCGGAAAAAAAGGTGTTGTGCGGGATCCAAAAGTACATGAGCAGGTCATTCATGATATTATATCCTTTATGCCTTCCATTGGGTTTTCGGTCTGCGGGCTGGATTATTCTCCGATCACCGGGCCGGAAGGAAATGTTGAGTTTTTGCTGTATATGAAAAACGCTCTGCTTCTCCCGGCAGAGATCGATGTGGCGTCGCTTGTCCAGCAGGCGCATTCGGAGTTGAAAAAATGATTGCTGTTTGCCCGAATCCATACAGAGATAATGATCTTGGTCTGACGCGCAGATGTATATCGCTTCTTGCCGATGCCGGATACGAGGCGGTAGTCTGCCCGGTTTTTGCCGACCCTGGAGATGAAGTGCTCCCGTCTGATCTGATGGTGCATAAATTGAAGGATGTGGATCAGCCGCTCACACTTGCTATCGTGATCGGCGGGGACGGTACTGTGCTGAGTGTTGTACGCGAACTGAATTCCCGTGCCATTCCGCTTCTCGGGATCAATCTTGGTACAATGGGATTTATGACATCTCTGGAACCGGAAGATATCGGGCTTATCGTGAACGCGGCAAAAGGGGAATATCGTTTGAGCCGCCGTATGATGATTGACATCTCTCTCTCCCGGGGAGGCGAGGTCGTTTTTGAAGGATGTGCCCTCAATGATGCCTATATCCACGGATACGGAGATTCCATTATTCTCCATGCCATGTGTGACGGGCAGACGATCACGAGCTTCAGCGGAGACGGTATTATCTTTTCCACACCGACCGGCTCTACCGGCTATTCTCTTTCAGCCGGCGGACCGATTGTTGAGCCGGAAACGGAAAACATCATAGTTACCCCGATCTGCGCCCATACCATGGTTTCAAGAACGTTTGTTCTCGGGCCGGAGCGTATCGCTTCCGTAACGGCAACAAGGCTGCACGACCGCCGTGCATATCTGTCGGTTGACGGCTATGTCTCGGCAGATATTCGGAAAGATGATCTCCTTACGGTCAGAAAGTCGGAAAATAAAGTGCTGTTTGCCGATCTCGGTGCAAAGAGCTTTTATGAGAATACCTATGAAAAATTAACCTGAGTTTCAGGTTGATCCATAAAGAATTATCATAATAAAAGATCTGGAGGAAAATCAATTGAAACCCGGAAGACAAAGCATCATTCTGGAGATTATCTCCAAGCAGAGCATCGGAACGCAGAACCAGCTTCTCGAAGCTCTGGCGGAGCGCGGCATTAAAAGCACGCAGGCAACGCTTTCCCGTGATATGAAGGATATGCGCCTCATCAAGGAGACCGGGCCGGATGGTGTTGCGCGCTATGCGAAACCTCCTGAAGCGGATGATCGTTCCAACAGTTCCCGTCTGCATAAGATTCTGAAAGAGAGTGTCCTTTCTTTTGACCTTGCTCAGAACATTCTGGTGATGAAAACACTCTCCGGGCTGGCGTCAGGCGCCTGCTCTGCGATCGACAGCATGCATTTTGAAGGCCTTGTAGGAACCCTTGCCGGAGATGACACGGCTTTCCTTGCAATGAAAGACGAAGCTGCCGCAAATGCTCTTCTGGAAAAATTGCGGGAACTCCTTGCCTGATTTACAAAAGAAGTCCTTGAACGGAAATCTGGTGAAGCGCTATGTTGAATGAACTGCATATCGAAAATATTGCTGTTATTGAGCATGCAGATATCCTTTTCGACAGAGGGTTGAACGTCCTCGGGGGAGAAACTGGCGCTGGTAAATCTATCGTAATCGATGCCATCAATGCTGTCCTCGGAAACCGTACCAGTCGGGAACTGGTACGGAAAGGAGCTTCCAGTGCACTGGTCACAGCGGTATTTACTCTGGACGCTGAACTGCCCTGGTTTTCGGAAAATGACATCCCGTACGAGGGGGAACTGATTCTCCAGCGAAAAATCACACCGGAGGGCAAGTCTTCTTCCAGGGTCTGTGGAGTTCCGGTTGCCGCTTCTCAGCTTCGTGAGCTGGCTTCCCAGCTTGTAGACATCCACGGACAGAATGACGGGCTTCGTCTTCTTGACGAAAGGAGCCATCTCGGATTTCTGGATAGTTTCGGGGAAACCGGTGAACCTTTCCGGGCATTTCGTTTGGAATATGAAAAATACTCTTCCATCCGGAGAGAGCTTAAACAGCTCTCTATGAATGATGAGGAGAAGCAGCGCCTGAGTGACGCTCTGCATTTTCGCATTGAGGAACTTGAGCGGGCTGACCTGAAAGAAGGGGAGTATGATACGGTTATTGCAAGGCGTGATCTGCTTCGAAATTCGGAAAAGCTGCGCGAATCCCTTGACAGCGCTCTTGGTTTTCTTCACGAAGGAGAGGAAAACGCCGAAAGCTTTCTGCAGAATGCACAATATTTTGCCGAACGTGCCGCACGCCTTGTTCCTGATCTGGAAGGTGCTGCGAAGTCTTTGAATGAAGCATCGTTTCTTCTCTCTGACGCTGCGGAAACCCTTTCCGACTTTCGGGAATCCCTGGATTTCTCCCCGGAAGAATATGATCTGCTGGAAAACCGTGTTTCCCAGATCGACAGGCTTTCACGAAAGTATAACCGGGATGAAAAGGGGCTTCTTGCCCTGCTGGAGG
>JAGCAN010000221.1 GCA_017652685.1 Oscillospiraceae bacterium | reverse complement strand
TTGGTGCAGCTGCCGAGATAGACCTCATCGATCTTTGTACCGAGAACTTCGCTGATTGGATGAACGTTGTCAACTCCCTGCGGGCAGGACAGCTGTGGTTCCAGCTCACTGACATCATAGGTCAGCACTTTTTCATAATGTGCATCTTCATCCACACGAATCCAGTCGATTTCATCAAGGGGAATTCCGTAATACTCTGCCGTTTTTTCATCTGCTTCGAAAAGACCGCACTTTGCACCTGCTTCAAGTGCCATATTGGCAACCGTAAAGCGCTGCTCCATGCTCATCTCATGGGCTGCGGGACCTGTGAATTCCATGGATTTATACTGCCCGCCGTCCGCCTTGATATCTCCAAGCACACGTAGAATCACATCCTTGGACATAATGCCGTTTTTAAAATGCCCGTTCAGGACAATTTTGATAGCAGTCGGAACTTTAAACCATAGCTCACCTGTAATCAGCGCTGCAGCCATTTCCGCTGTGCCGATGCCAGAGCAGAAGTTGCCCGCTCCACCGTAAGTTGTTGTATGAGAGTCTGTCGCAGTGGCAATCTCACCAGGCTTCGCATATTTGGCCTCATGCATAATCGTGTGGCAGATTCCTTCTCCGATATGAAGCTTCTTCACTCCATAGCGTTTCGCTATTTCAAGGCCGGCATTGTAGTGAGCGGAGTCGTTTTTCGCAACAGCGGTTGGCATGCAGTGGTCGAAAATAATGGTAACTTTTTCCGGGTCATCAATTTCAGTCGCACCCATCTTTTCCAGGGTATCCAGCAGATACGGGGTATAAATGTCATGGATCATGAACATATCCGGCTTCGTGATAACGATGTCTCCGGGTTGGACGTGCTCTTTCCCTGCATTGCGCTTCAAAAGCTTCTCGGCAAGGGTATATCCACTTTTACGGCACTGCTCTGTCGTGAGGGGCGTAATTTCTGTCTTTTTCAGACCGGCTGCCATGCGGGCTTTTGTATCTTCAATAAGGCCGCCATTTGAGACGATGTTGAAAAGATTCTCCGGCACCGCCCCGACTTTAAAGCTTTTGCCATTGACAGAAACCGTCTGTGCCTCAACGTCAACCGTAACAATATCTCCGCCTTCGCACACATCCTGAATTCCATCGCACGTCAGAAGGAGAATGCCGCTGTTGAAAGCATTGCGAAAAAAGATGCGGGCAAAACTTTTGGCAATGATACATCTCACCCCATTATGGGAAAGAACTGTGGCTGCCTGTTCACGGGAAGAACCACAGCCGAAGTTCGTGCCGGCAACAAGGATATCTCCCGGCTGAACTGTAGAACCAAATTCCGGTTTAAGAAGCTCGAAAGCATATTTTTTCATTTCCTCAATTGTGGGAATGGTCCCTCTCTTGCCGGGAATGATGGTGTCAGTATCGATATCGTTTCCGAACTTCCAGATCTTACCGTTAAAGATTTTTTCCATGGGGGTTCCTCCTCAAATCTCTTTGCTGACAGATGCCAGCGCCACTGACTGCACCGATGCGGAATAGATCTTTGCGCTGGGCACACCCATAGCACCTGTATAGGTGTAAAGCCCTGTAGTGAGAAGCACTTCGTCTGCACCCATTGCGCCTGCTCCCTGCACGATCTCGCTGTGATCTCCAGCAGCATTGATCTGAGCGCCAAAATCGATAAACTGTGTGATCAGACCTTCTTCACAGGCCTGAATATAATCGGCTGCTGTTGCGGGGCAGATGCTCAACCTGAAACCAAGAGCGAGCTTTTTCCCTTTCAGCAGAGAAGCGGCAAGGCGCAGATCTTCGATTGTGCCTCCCGTATAACCACCGATCTGCCCAGCATGCAACACAGTGCCTGCAACATCGGCTTTTCTGGCAAAGAGTGCATCTTTCTGGTCTTTTCTCTCCCCGCAGGGCAGCATAACCATTGGAACTACAGCAGATAGATCAAACGTGATTGCATTTCCCACTTCAGAGTCAGAGATAGCTGCAGTATAAGCTCCTGTACTGCCAGTGATGCTGAGGAACACTTCTTTCTCATGCTGCGTAAAAGAAGGCGCATATATTTCTACAGCTTTTTTCTGCAGAGCTTCCCGATGATCCCGCAAAAAGGCAAATGCCGCATCCATTGCACTCACATCTTCCGGAAGTTTCCCTTCCAACTTCACACATACTGTCTCCGGAACAATAGTGCTGAAGCGTCCTGTCTCTACCAGACGGGCCAGTTCCGGTATGCTGACATTGATGCCAAGTGCTCTGCGTGCACCGAAGATAGCTGCATGGCTGCCTCCCCCGACCACTATCTGTTCAGGCTTTACCACTTCATGCAGCAGGTAGAGATAACCGATCCCCTTTGCCTGCACATAACGGCAACCGTACTTCTGAGCAAAAAGCCAGTTTTTCCGAAGGATCTCGGCTGCTTCCGGCCTGCCTGTCGGTACATCATGGTCATAAATGACATAGACCCGTTCCGGAAAAGCCACGCTGGTGATTTCCTCTATCGCGGCATGGGAGACACCGTCATTGATCACAATGACATCCGGCTCGATAGTGACAACACTTCCTGCCGCACCACCAAGCACTTTTTCAATAAATGTACTCATAGATTACTCCTTTAATCATAATACATTGGTAAGACTTTTTGCCTTGTTCTGGATGCCCCCCGAAGGGGCATCCAGAACTCTCTTTTTTATTTAGCCAGTGCCTCGTATTTCGCGTAACGTGCCATTGCTTCCGCTTCCGTACGGCTGAAGAGTTCCTCTGCTACTTCAGGGAAAGTACGCGTGAGGGATGCATAGCGGGTTTCTCCCATTAGATATTCGTGGAAATTACCCTCCGGTTTTTTAGAGTCAAGCTGGAAGGGGTTTTTCCCTTCTGCTGCAAGAGAAGG
>JAGCAN010000025.1 GCA_017652685.1 Oscillospiraceae bacterium | reverse complement strand
ACGGCGTGTAGTCGTATCCAGCGTATCAAAAAGACGGTCATTTGCCGGAATGTCGGAATCTGTGAGACAGTTGAGGAGGGAACTCTTGCCTGCATTTGTGTATCCTACCAGCGCAACGACCGGCATGGCATTTTTTTCTCTGCGGCGGCGCTGCGTCTCACGGTTTTTCCTTACTTTGGCAAGTTCTTCTTCCAGTTTCTGGATCTTTCTCCGAATATGCCGGCGGTCGGTTTCAAGCTGTGTTTCACCTGGGCCTCGTGTACCGATCGGAGAAGAGCCACCGGAGGCCGTCTGGCGGACAAGATGCGTCCACATACCAGTAAGGCGCGGAAGCAGATATTTATACTGTGCCAGTTCAACCTGAAGCTGGCCTTCCCGCGTCTGTGCGCGCTGAGCAAAAATATCAAGGATGAGGCCGGAACGGTCAAGAACCTTGACGCCGAGTTCCTCGCCGAGAACACGCATCTGAGAAGGCGTGAGCTCGTTGTCAAACACGGCGAGGTCGCAGTCGTTGGCCTCGATCAGCTCTTTCATCTCGCTCACTTTCCCCTCGCCGATGAAACTGTGGGTGTTTGGAGAGGGAAGGTTCTGCATGATAACGGCTACAGGTTCGCCGCCTGCAGTTTCAACCAGGGAAGCAAGCTCATCCATACTGACGTCGGAAGAGCGCTCGCGCACATCCATGCTGAGAGCACTTAATCCGGCAAGGACTGCCCGTTCCTTTTTAACAGCGGTTTCATTCATACAGCGTCGAGATAGCTGCAGGCAGCAAGCGCGGCGACTGAACCGTCAGCTGCAGCGGTAGTTACCTGGCGGATGGACTTAGAACGGCAGTCACCTGCAACAAAAAGGCCGGGTGTAGGCGTGAGGCAGTCTTCCCCGGAGAGGGCATAGCCGGATTGATCCAGAGAGAGAAGGGGAGCAAAAGCCTTGAGATCCGGTACGTGCCCGATGGCAACAAAAAGACCATCAATCGGAAGCTCTTCCTCCTTGCCTGAACAGCAGAGCACAAGAGAAGAGAGCTCACCGTCTCCCTGAAATGCTTTGATGGTTGTATCCATCATCATGGTAACATTGGGGCGGGCTTGCAGAGCATCTACCAGTGCGGCTTCCCCGCGGAAAGTACTGCGGCGATGAATCAGATAGACCCTGCTGCAGGTTTCGGAGAGCAGAAGTGTGTCCTGCAGCGCACTGTTGCCGCCTCCGTAAACAGCAACTGCTTTGCCGTTGTAAAAAGCACCGTCACATACAGCACAAAAACTGATACCGTTGCCGACAAAGTCCTCTTCCCCGGGTAGGCCGAGCATCCGTGGTTTAGCCCCGGTTGCCAGAATAACTGTGCGAGAAGAATAAGAAGTACCGGAATCAGTATGAATGAGAAAACCATCGGATGTTTTTTCCAGAGCAGTGACTTCTTCCAGCTCTACTTCGGCACCCTGGCTCATAGCCTGTTCCAGAAAACGGTCACCGAGCTCCGTTCCGGTAACAGAGATGTCACCAGGGAAGTTTTCTACTTTGGGGCTCCATGTAATCTGGCCGCCGAAGGCTGCCTTTTCAAGCACCAGGACGGATTTCCCCGCGCGGCGGGCATAAGTTGCAGCAGTCAGCCCCGCTGGGCCGCCGCCGATGATGATAATATCGTAACGTGTTGACATTTTCAGTACTCCCGGATTTTCAAAATAAGTACGAGCAGACATTTACTTTCAATCAGTCAAACTCTGTAGGAACAAAAACACGATCTGGTTTTCCAGGTTTTCCATGCGGCTTCCTGCCGGAAGAAGGATCCTGCTTTTCAATTTCCTGCAAGGTGTGCAGACCGGCTTCGTTCCATTTGGTGAGAATCGTGTTCATGTACGCCAGGGCACGTTTGCCGGTGTTCTTCACGGTGCGCTCATAGGCAAGTCGGATGACGTCAGTGTTGAACCCCATTTCCAGCCAGGCAGTGAAATAAGCCTCCTCGGAAGGAATCAGCTTGCGGTCATAGATTTCAAGAGCAGCTTTAATATCACCCAGCCTGGAGTGAAGCTGCTTTTGTGTTTCCACATAAGCCTCCGCTTCCTCAGGGGAATATAGTTCCTTATTCGCCCAGAGAAAGGCTTCCCGTTCGATAGCTCGGATCGTAGGTTTCCGGGCAGCGCCTTCCGGACCCCGGTACAGATCGGCACAGTAGTGGAGAAGTACATAGATTACCTCAGCCGAAAGGCCAAGATGGTTATAAATGCCAAGCATGCGGCTCATGTCGTGGCGTGTAAGCTGTTTTCCAAGGATCTGACGAGTGGCGTCGAGCACAGCTTTGAAGCCACTGTCTTTTTTTGTGCATGCGTCAATTTCTGCAGAAGTGTATTCGGGAAGCTCATCCGGAGGAAGAGAAACCTCTTCCACAGGGGAAGCGGGCTGCTCAAAAGAAGGCTGCTTAGGGCTTTCAGTTTGTGCGTCCGGCTGGAAAAGTTTCATTCTGCCAAGCTTTTCTGCAGCATCACGCACCTGAGAAAGTGTCATAAACAGGTCACCGGCAGCCCTCTCCAGATCGCTGCTTCCGGAAAAGACCGACCAGAGATAGAGGAGTGCACAGTCTCCGTCGTGAGCATGAAGAATCTGCTCCACATCTTCACTTTTGATTAGGAATTCATTTTTCATGGCTGATCCTTTTCTACGCCGAGGAAGGCTATGACGGCAGCTACAAAGCAGATGCCGAAAGAAATCCATAGGGTGTTGGTGACGGTGGTACGGTCATACAGAAAACCGCCGATCAGGCTGGCGAGAACACTACCGATACTTGTCATGGTATAGGCGAGGCTCTGGGCTTTAGCGGAGTCTTCATAGGGGATTACTTCATTCACATACGGGACGATTGCCGCGGT
>JAGCAN010000024.1 GCA_017652685.1 Oscillospiraceae bacterium | reverse complement strand
TGTGTCTTCCCAGAAAACACGGAAGCGCCTTCGTCACTGCCTTTTACAACATTGCCCACAGTATCGTAAGATTTAATTAAACGCCGAGAGGCAGGTTCTTTGGGAACCTGCCTCTGTCTTTTTATTCATTTTCCTGACAACCGGTTTTCAATATCCGATTGTATTTTTCTTTATCCAGTACAGGATCAGCATGTGCACCGGGTAGATTGCATAAAACAGAACCGATATCGCTTTACCCTGAATAAAACCACGTTTGCCGTTGTACAGACCGATTGGTATAAATGCTAATCCTGCCTGCCAGCGGCTGGTAAGGAAGCATGCTCCGACTACTGCCTGAAAAAGCGGTTGCTCCCGGAGCAGATAAAGCATCAGGATAAAGCCGAATCCGCTGCTGCCGTAATCCGCTTTCAGCACGGAGGAAACTGCAAATGCAATGATCAGGAGAAAAATCGTCCGTGGATTCTTTCCGTTTTCTTTCTGGATTTTCTCTATCAGACACAACCCGCAGTATCCGAGCAGAAGTGTGAAAAAAACATTTTGTGTTCCATACCGCCAGGTCGCTGCATGCAGCAGGTTCCAGGGCAATTCTGAGAGCAGAGCAAATATCGCCAGCCTGATTCCGTAGCGCTCCCGATCGTGGGTGTGCAGGAATCCTTCCACCAGCAGAAAAGCAAAAATGGGAAAAGACAGTCTGCCGATAAACCGCAGCACGGTATACAGCATCAGGCGTCGCTTTCCAAGCTGCAGTACAATAGCCGCTGTGCTGCGGGGGAATGTTGCCCCAATGTGGTCCGCCAGCATTGTAAGCACTGCAAGAATTTTCAAGCCGCTTCCGCTCAGGCAGCGGTATTTTTTTGGAATCAGAACAAGATCTCCCATTTTTTCTCCATTCACAGCCTGTCTCTGTGTTTCAATGCCTTAAGCCGATCAAATCCAAAGAGCAGATTCTGCTTCTCATGACAATCAGAAGAGAAGATCAGTTCTTTTCCGGAAGCAAGCCACCGGTCGAGAAGCCTCTTCTCCGGATACGGCTCTGAGCGGTATCCGCGTGCCATTGCCCCTGTGTTAACTTCCAGCAGGCAGGGGGAAGGAAGTAAGGCATCCAATGCTCCTTCCGCCGCGGAACGATAACGGGGATGATCAGTATCAAAATAGCTGCCTTCTTCATTATATTTCGTAATCAGGTCAAAATGGGCAATAATATCACAGTGCGTACGTTGATAGACCTGGGAAACAAGTGCATAATAATCCTCCGCAAGGGCATATGCATCTCCGGAATAGATTTCCTCTAAAAGGAAAAGGAATCCTTCCTTACTTTCGTCTACAGCATATTTTCTCCCATTTTTCTCTACATAATGGACGGCTCCGATAATATAATCAAATTCTTTTCTGTCCACTTCGGAAAAAATATCCTGCTCAATCCCAAGATGTATTGTAATCAGATCCCGGTATTTTTCCTGGAGTCTTCGAATTTCCCGGCAATACTCTTTTGTACCCTGTTCACTCATACACCCGCTGTCTTCTTCCAGATAGGAATGCCCGGAGAAGCCAATCTCCGGGCAACCGAGGCGAATCGCCTCGGCAACCAGCTCTTCCGGGCTGTTTTCTCCGTCACAGAAGGTTGTATGCGTATGGTAGTTGGATTCCATCAGACCATTTTCTCCTGTTTAACCTTGTGGTCAATAATATGGCGCGAAGCAAGCTCTGAGCGGATTTCTTCCGGAGTAATACCCAGCTCTACCATCATTACCAGCACATGGTAGGCAAGATCAGCTGTCTCATACACTGTCTCTGCACGATCACCGCCTTTGCCCGCTATGATAACTTCCGTACACTCTTCTCCCACTTTCTTCAGGATCTTATCCATTCCTTTCTGAAACAGATAACTGGTATAAGACCCTTCAGGGAGTTCTTTTTTTCGGGAAAGGAGAAGCTGGTATAGTGTGTCAAGTGAAAATGGTTCTGCTTCCTCTTCTACTCCCTCCACAAGAGGCTGGGAAAAGCATGAATCCGTCCCAAGGTGGCAGGCGGGGCCGTCCTTATGTACTTTTACCAGAAGCGCATCCCTGTCGCAGTCGGCCGTAATAGAGACAATGTGCTGGTAATTTCCGCTTGTTTCTCCCTTCAGCCATAGTTTCTGCCGGGAACGGCTCCAGAAGCAGGTCAGCTTTTTATTTATTGATATTTCCAGACTCTCCCTGTTCATATAGGCAAGGGTCAGGACTTTCCCGCTGTCTGCGTCTGTTATAATAGCAGGAATAAGCCCGTCTTTATCAAATTTCAATTCCGAAACATCAATCATTCAGATCCTCCTTACCGGGATTCCGTTCTCTGCAAGAACCTGCTTCAGCTTCGGAATCCGTACTTCCCCAAAATGAAAAATGGATGCAGCAAGCCCTGCGTCAACGCTCGGTACTTCACGAAACAGCTCCACAAAGTCCGAAATCCCGCCTGCTCCGCCGGAAGCAACAACCGGTACATCAACATCGAGTGCCTGCAGCATTTCCAGATCAAACCCTTTCTTCACGCCATCAGTATCTATGGAATTGAGAACAACCTCACCAGCTCCGAGTGCGACTCCCTGCCGGATCCATTCAATGGCATCAAGTCCGGTATCCTGCCTTCCCCCGTGAGAAAAAACGCGAAATCCTCCCTCTACACGTTTGACATCTGCTGACAACACCACACACTGGCTCCCGTATTTTTTTGCAGCTTCTGCGATGAGAGTGGGATTGCGCAATGCGCCGGAATTCACGCTGATTTTATCCGCACCGCATTTCAGTACGCGGTCGAAATCATCAATCGTATTAATTCCCCCGCCGACCGTAAGGGGAATAAAGATGTGTTCTGCTACCGCACGCAGGCAATCTGTAAAGAGGCGTCTCCCTTCATAGCTCGCTGTAATGTCATAGAACACCAGTTCATCAGCCCCATCATCGGAGTAAAATGATGCAAGCTCCACCGGATCGGAGACATCATTCAGCCCTTCAAAATTCACTCCCTTGACCACCCGGCCGTTGCGAACATCGAGGCAGGGAATAATTCTTTTTTTCAGCATTCTTCCGCCTCCTTCAGTGCTTCCGGCAGAGAAACAGCTCCGCTGTAATAAGCTTTCCCGAGAATCGCTCCTGCCATACCGAGTGCTCTCAGTGCGCGGAGATCCTCCAGGCTGGCTACGCCGCCCGATGCAATCAGATCAATCGGAAAACTTGTGTTCAGCTCTTCATAAAGAGCATGATTGCTGCCTCCGAGCATACCGTCTCTTGAAATATCGGTGCAGATCACAGTCTGCACACCCAGATCTGTCAAATGCTGAAAGAACGCCTCCGCCGTCCATTGGCTTCGCTCTTCCCATCCGCGTACAGCAACTGCTCCATCCAGGAGATCCACCCCGACAGCAACTGCTTTTCCACACTGCTCCAACGCTCCTTCCAAAAGCTCTTCATTTTCCACTGCAGCGGTTCCTAAAATGACACGGGAAACCCCAAGATCCAGATATCGGTGGATTGCTTCCATACTTCGAATCCCTCCGCCCACCTCGAGGAACAAACCTGTCCGAGCTGCAATCTGTTCAATTACGGGCAGATTTGCCGTACTCCCGAAACGTGCTCCCTCCAGATCAACGAGATGAAGATGTGTGGCTCCTTCCTCGCGCATCTGAAGTGCTCTGGCAACCGGATCTTTATCATATACCGTCATACGGTCAAACCGGCCTTTTTCCAGGCGGACTACCTGTGCCTGATAAAGGTCAATGGCTGGATACAGAATCATACCGCCACCTCACAGAATGCTTTCAGGATCGAAAGCCCGACTTTCCCGCTCTTCTCCGGGTGAAACTGACACCCCATTACATTGCCTGATGCAACGGCAGCTGTAATTTCCCTGCCATAGTCACAGGAAGCGATCAGGCTGTCCTCACAGCCATCCGCATAGTAAGAGTGGACGAAATAAACGCAGTCGCCTTCCTTTATATCCCGCAGCAGAGGGTGGTTTCGACGAAGGATCAGCGAGTTCCAACCCATTTGAGGTATTTTCAGCCCTTCCGGAATCGTTCCCTTCATCGGTACAATACTGCCCCGAAGCAGCCCCAGCCCTGCATGTTCCCCGAATTCATAGCTTTTTTCAAACAAAAGCTGCATTCCAAGGCATATGCCGAGTAGTGGCTTCCCGCTTTCTGCCTGCTCCCGCACAACTGTGTCAAGCCCGGTATTCCGCAGCTTTTCTGCTGCGTCACCGAACGCTCCAACTCCCGGAAGAATAACACGTTCCGCCATACTGATTTCCTTCGGGTCAGACGTAATGACTGCCGGCTGATTCAGGCTTTTCAGGGAAGAGCAGAGAGAAAACAGATTGCCTACCCCGTAATCCACAATAGCAAGCATTACAGCACTCCTTTTGTACTCGGAATTGCATCCGGATTCCTCTCATCCGGAGCGAGCGCTGTTTTCAGGCTTCTGGCCGCTGCTTTGAAACACCCTTCAATAATATGGTGTGAATTTTTACCTGCTATCTGCTGAAGATGCAGGGTAATTCCCGCTTCTCGTGCAAAAGCAACAAAAAATTCTTCACACAGTTCCGTGTCAAATTCGCCGACTTTTTCTGTGGGAATGGCGAGTTCTCCGTAAAACCCACCCCGTCCGGAAAGATCAACTGCACAGAGGATAAGTGCTTCATCCATGGGCAGGAGAATACTGCCGTAACGGGTAATGCCGCGTTTATTGCCCATTGCTTCGCGAAGTGCCTGCCCCAGGCAAATGGCAATATCTTCGGT
>JAGCAN010000220.1 GCA_017652685.1 Oscillospiraceae bacterium | reverse complement strand
CGTCCTCCAGGTTTTTGATCTGGCTGCTAAGCGGTGGCTGGCTCATCCCCAATCGTTCTGCAGCGCGGGTCATATTCATCTCTTCCGCTGCCGTAACAAAGTATTTCAATGCACGAAGGTCCATACTATTCCCTCCGGATTTTGGCTGTTAAATTTTTCATATATTATAACACTTCAGGGGACAGCAGGCCACCTTATTCTCAGCGCGTTTGGACAATATAGACGGTTGGTTTGTCATAAGGAGCTCCGTAAACCGCCTCCGCTTCTTCGCTGTAAAAACTCCCGCCGACAAGATCTTCCTCTGTCGCAGTCCTGATAATCGTCACATGTTCTGCTGCACAGCCGGTAAATACCGTCACCGGTGTATTGAATTCCTGTTCTTCGTACCCTCCGGCATAACCGGTGATGCTGCCAATCCACATAGCATTTTCTCCGGCTGTGAGGACAACGTCGACTGCTTTGCAGTTGATAAATTCTTCTGCTCCGAAACCGCATCCGGAGATTCCGCCGATCCCGTAACAGTTGTTCCCTGCCGTGACACTGCCGGTTGCCATACAGTCAATTACAGAGGTACCCTCCAATCCACCTCCTATAATTCCGGCATTTGCTGTCCCGTCGGGTACAACAATATCCGCCTGTGCACTGCATTCGATGATCCGGCCGCCTAACCCCGCTCCGACGATTCCTCCAACCATTCCTTCGCTGCTGATTTCAGAGAGATGTGTCGTCACGCTCCCGTTGGTGAGCGTGACATTATAAATCGTGGAGTGGAAAGAATAACCTACCGCATTTGCAGCCATAACAGTACCGTCAACCGTAGCATTTTCAAGTGTAAAATTGCCGACCGACGTGTTGGCGATGCATCCGAACAGGCCAAGTGCAATGCCTTCCGGCTGCCGGATAACCAGGTTGGATATCGTATGGCCATTACCGTCAAAAGTGCCTGTAAAAGCGTATCGTTGAGAAGGCGTTACCTGTTCTTCCGTATCGTCTCCGGATGGGATATAAGTCCCGAGCGGAATCCATTCTTTTCCTTCAAGATCAATATCGGCAGTCAGAATATAATCTGCTGAAAGGCGATCTGCTATTTCTTTCAGTTCCTCTGCAGTTGATATTTCAATTGGCCCCGCTGGTTCTTCTTCCACAGCAGAAGCCTCCTCGGAGGCCTCTGCTTCTTCATCCGAAACTGTTCCTTCAGGATTTTCTTCCATCAAAGAAACTTCTGCAGCTACCTCAGGTTCTTCTTCTGCTGCAGCATATATGTTCATACTGAACAGCATCATCAGAGACACGAAGATCGCTAAATACTTTTTCATAGACTCCTCTATCAGAACAGCCCGCTGATAACACCATTTTCATCCACGTCAATTCGCTCCGCTGCCGGAACCTTCGGCAGACCCGGCATTGTCATAATATCGCCGGTAAGCACAACAATGAACCCCGCCCCTGCAGAGACTTTGACGTTTTTCACCGTAACCGTGAAATTCTCAGGTGCACCGAGCTTCGTGGGATCGTCGGTAAAACTGTACTGGGTCTTCGCAATGCAGACGGGCAAGCCGCCAAAGTCAAGCTTTTCAAGCTCGTTGATCTGCTTTTGCGCAGCGGGCAGAATGCTGATGTCCTTGCCGCCGTACACACGTGTGACGATAGCCGTGATCTTCTCTTCGATGCTGCCATCAAGCTCGTACGAGAATCGGAACTCGCCTTTCTCTTCTTCACACAGCCGCACGACTTCTCGGGCAAGTGCTTCGCCGCCTTTTCCGCCCTCCGCCCAGACGGTGGAAAGCACCGTGTTGACGCCAAGCTCCCGGCACTCCCGGATGATGAAGTCAATCTCTGCATCAGTATCCGTCGGAAAACGATTGACTGCCACCACACAGGGAAGGCCATAAACATTGCGGATGTTGGAAACATGGCGCAGCAGGTTCGGAATTCCCTTTTCAAGTGCTGCGAGATCCTCTGTGGCGAGCTCCGTCTTTGCAAGACCACCGTGCATTTTGAGAGCTCGTACCGTTGCCACAATAACAACTGCATCGGGTTTGAGGTTCGCCATACGGCATTTGATGTCGAGAAATTTCTCTGCACCAAGATCCGCGCCAAAGCCGGCCTCCGTTACTGTGTAGTCGCCCATCTTGAGGGCAAGCCTGGTTGCCATGACAGAGTTGCATCCGTGTGCAATATTGGCAAAAGGACCACCGTGCACAAAGGCAGGCGTGCCTTCCAATGTCTGCACCAGGTTTGGCTTCAGTGCATCCTTCAGCAGTGCCGCCATCGCGCCAACTGCTTTGAGGTCGGCAGCTGTTATGGGGTTGCCTTCATAACTGTAGCCGACTATGATGCGTCCGAGTCGCTCCTTCAGGTCAGTGATCGAGGATGCAAGGCAGAAGACCGCCATAATCTCGCTTGCCACTGTAATGTCGAAACCGTCTTCCCGCGGTGTGCCGTTAGGCTTACCGCCGAGCCCATCCACCACGAAGCGCAGTTGTCTGTCATTCATGTCCACGCAGCGCTTCCAGGTAATGCGGCGAGGGTCGATGTGCAGGCTGTTCCCCTGCTGGATGTGGTTGTCGAGCATTGCGGCCAGTAGATTGTTAGCTGCTCCGATGGCATGGAAGTCCCCGGTAAAGTGAAGGTTGATATCTTCCATAGGGACCACCTGCGCATATCCGCCGCCGGCTGCACCGCCTTTGATCCCAAAGACCGGACCGAGAGAGGGCTCTCGCAACGCAACTGTGACATCTTTACCGATGCGCTTCAAACCGTCCGCCAGACCGATGGTTGTCGTGGTTTTTCCTTCCCCCGCAGGGGTTGGTGTAATAGCGGTAACCAGCACCAGCTTCCCGTTTTCCCGGTCACTCTCACGCAGCAGAGCAGGATCGACTTTCGCTTTGTACCGCCCGTACTGTTCCAGATATTTCTCATCAACATGCGCCCGTGCAGCAATCTCTCCGATTGGGCGAAGCTCACACGCCTGGGCAATTTCAATATCGGTTTTATATTCCATTCTGTACCTCCGGATTATTTAAAATACTTTACTGCCGCTTCAAACATGCGGATATCATAGTTGCCCGGCACATTGCGGTAGAGCCCGCTGCCGATGCGTTCGGAATGACCCATTTTGCCAAAGATACGCCCGTCAGGCGAGGTAATGCCCTCTATGCCGAAGAGGGATCCGTTAGGGTTAAAGTGGATATCGGGGCTGACGTCTCCCTCCAGATCAACATACTGCGTAGCAATCTGTCCATTGGAGGCAAGGTCACGAATCAGCTCTTCGCTTGCGAGGAATCGCCCTTCACCGTGAGAGATCGGAACACTGTAGATCTCCCCTACCTCTGTGAGTGACAGCCACGGCGATTTGTTGGACGCAATGCGTGTACGCACTATGCGGGACTGGTGCCGCCCGATGCGGTTAAACGTAAGGGTCGGGCTGTTTACATCCGTATCCACTATTCTTCCGTAGGGCACAAGGCCGAGCTTAATGAGTGCCTGGAAACCGTTGCAAATACCACACATCAGGCCGTCACGATGGTCCAGCAATTCTGTCACACCCTCCTTGACGGCAGCGGCACGGAAGAAAGCCGTGATAAATTTTCCGGAGCCGTCAGGCTCATCCCCACCGGAAAAGCCGCCCGGGATAAAGACCATCTGCGTATCCTTCAATGCTGTGGCAAATCGTTCTACACTTCTGGCGATGCCGTCGGAAGACAGGTTGTTGATAATCAGAATCTCCGGCTCGGCACCTGCGTCACGGACAGCTTTTGCACTGTCATATTCACAGTTTGTGCCGGGGAAAACCGGGATCAGTACTTTCGGCTTCGTATATTTAATGCAGGGTGCTGGATACGCTGATGCACAAAACGAAAATGCTTCCGTATGCGTATCGGAATTCGGGATGTTGCAGGTGTAAACCGGCTCAAGCTTTCCTTCATAAAGCGCAAGTAACTCTGTGAGGGGCACGCTCTCCATTTCAAACGAAAACTCTCCGTCATCCGTAATAGTGCCGAGGCATTCAGCATCCGGTATGTTTTCGGCGGATTCAATCAGAAAAGCACCGTAATCATATCTGAAGAGTGACTCAACTGTCAGGCCCGATTCAAAATGAAACCCCATCCTGTTGCCAATGCACATTTTGAAAACAGCCTCGGCAATGCCACCCATACCGGGGGTATAGCAGGCAACTGCCCGCCCTTCACGCTGCAGCAGAGTAATCCGGCTGAAGAGGGTGAGAAGAGAGCCAGCCAGAGGAAGCCCGTCGGCACCGTAGTCCGGTGAGAGACGGTAGATCCTGTGCCCCGCACTTTTGCACTCCGGAGAAATAATATTACCAGCCTTTTCCGTGGTGACGGCAAACGAGACCAGCGTTGGCGGTACATCGAGTTGCTCAAAACTGCCGCTCATCGAGTCTTTTCCGCCGATTGCCCCAACGCCGTATTCCATCTGCGCCCGGAAAGCGCCGAGTAATGCTGCAACTGGTTTGCCCCAGCGTTTCGGATCTTTACCGAGGCGCTCAAAATATTCCTGAAAGCTCAGGTACACATCTTGATATGCAGCACCTGAAGCAATCAGCTTGCAGATTGATTCAACCACCGCCAAGTAAGCTCCATGATAAGGGCTCTTTTCAGAAACAAAAGGATTATACCCCCATGCCATCAGGGAGCAATCGTCGGTGTGTTTTTTCTCCATCGAAATTTTCTGCACCATAGCCTGGACAGGGGTGAGCTGATATTTTCCACCGAAGGG